>JBBRKX010000418.1:0-5358 GCA_038231675.1 Chthonomonadales bacterium
ACGCTCTTCCGATAGGACCGCGAGCAAGGGCGCAACGGCGTCTGCCCCAAGACGGTCCAGCGTTTCTCGTGCCGTCAGCGCGCAGGCGCCATCGGCGCCGCCCTCGTCCGCGAGCAAACTCTCAACTTCTCGACACGCGGCGCTGTGCGGCATCCTCTCCGTCGTCATGGTGCTTCCTCATCCCCGATGTGTCAGTGCGACGCCTTATTTACGGGCCGCAATGGGCGGCCGGTTCCCCGCCGACCGCCGGAAGAACCCTACTCTTCCATAGACTCCGTCCCGCGCAAAACCTGTTCCTCATGCTGTTCCAGCGCCATCGTAGCCGGCCGAACCAGGGCATCCGGCGCGACGGCGGGGTCCGAAGGGCGCAGCAGAGTTTGAGATGCCTCTTCTTGCTGTGCGATCGCCTGGAGAAAGGGCAAACATTCCCGAGCAGCCTGCCGAACGGCGGGATCCTTCCCGGTTGCCCCCCCACATGCGACCTTTCTTACGGCAGGCATTGATCCCACATCTCCCACCTGAGCCAGCGCCGTCAGAATCGCCAGAGCCAACTCGGGCGATATAAGCGACATGATCATACCCCGCTCCAGCAATTTGTCGTTGAGAATGACGCGCTGCTTCCTATTGAGAAGGTGGCGATCGGAAGCGCGCAAGTGAGGAAGCAGGCAGGTCAATGTCGTCATAGCCGTAGTGACCGTTAGCGGATCGTTGTATGTAAGCGCCTCAATCACTGCCCCAATCGCACGCTTATCATCATATTGCACCAGCTTCTTCACTAACTTTTTCCGGCTGATGTTTGCGGCAATCGCGGCCACTAAAATTCCAAGAACGCTCATGAGGCTGAAGGAAGCGATAGGAAACCCGTGCATGAAGAAAGACGCTGTGAACATTAACAGCACCCATACAGGAAATCCGCCACTTATACCCATCAATACGCTGGCCCGGTTTTTCACCCTCTCAAGCACTACCAGATTGAGATGCTGAAAAAGCACATCGACCCTTTCTTGCTCCGTCTGCGTGAGCGGCTCCTGAACAGCCAGCTCGCTATTCTGTCGGAACTGGGCGAGTGGCGTCTCTGGTTCCTCGAACTGTTGCATTCTTGGTGGCTCCTCAACAGCGGAAACTAACATGGATCAGGATTTCGGCCAGCGCTTGCACGGATGACCGGGCAATTCGACGCGCCTGATGCCTTACAATTTCATCATAAGGCAAATCCGTCCCGAATGCAATGTGCACCAGGTCTTTGCAATCACTCTGAGCGTACAGGAGACGTTTATTCTTATTTTTCTTCTGGAGGAGTACAATGCCCCCAGGAATTCGGACAGACGCGTGAACTCAAAAGGTCATAGTTTTCTGAAAGGAGGAAAGACAAGGGATTTCCGAACGTGGATGCGGATCCAATAGCACGTTCATGGCAGGAAGGCAATACCTCTGCCAGCGAAAGCAGGTAGTCCTCTTATTTTCTTTTTTATAGACAATACACAATTGCTTACCATAATAGAGCGCGACCCCGGTAAGGTAAGTGGCGTATGGATTTTCCGTGGAACGCGTGTCCCGGTGGCGGCCTTATTCGAGAACCTGAAAGAGGGGGCTTCCATCAATCAGTTTTTGGAATGGTTTCCCGGGGTGACTCGTGCTCAAGTCGAGGCATTGCTCGATGATAAAAATTTACGCTTAAATGTCCCAAAGCGCCCATAGAAGCGTCTTATTTCATATGCATACTCCCACGCCTGCTTCAAAAGTTGCCGCTGTTTTGACCGCCGGTCTGATGAGCCTGACGCTTATTGCCGGAAACCCTGGCGTCGGCGCGATGGACCGGCCGGCAGCCAGAGAAAAAGAGTCTGCGCCGGTCGGCCGGTCGGTATTGCGCCGCCTGAACCGCACCGAGTACGAAAACACGTTGCGCGACTTGCTGCATCTGCCCGGTCTGGATGTCAGGGAACTGCTTCCCGACGATGGGCGGGCCTTCGGCTACGATAAATCCGGAACCGGACTGGAGATTTCGTCTGTCCAGATGGCGAAGTATATGGAGGCGGCGGACGCCGCGCTGGATCAGGCCATCGCGACGCGCGGCGCGGCCCCCCAGGTTTTCAAGACCAGGCTCTATCCGACCAACCAGTACGACTATGACATTCTGCTCAGCAACGGCGACTGCGTCTTTCTGAAGGATCAGAAGTTCAACCCCCTGGTTCCCCTCATCTCCGGCCCGTGGCTCGACTTCGGGAAGATGAACGGCGACGGGCTGTTCAAGGCTCCGGGCAGCGTGGGAATCTTCCGTCATCAGGATGAGGCCTTCGGCGGGCGGTTCAGCCAGTTCTCTCCCGTTCATTCCGGCCTTTACCGCATTCGCGTCTCCGTCTGGTCCTACTGGTGGAACAAAGGCGAGGTGGAGCCGTCACCCCGCAGCGGCGCGGCGGGCCTCTATTACGGAGGGCGTCTGCTCGGACACTTCGAAGCGCCTTCCCTGAAGCCGACCGAACACGAGATCGTAACCTGGCTCGATCCCGGCGAATACATCAGCCTGAATGCCGCTTCTCTCTGGCCAATCCGGGTTTCGGAGACTGCGGGCCGCAACGCCGGATATCAGGGGCCCGGGGTCGCGGTAGACTGGCTGGAGGTGGAGGGACCGCTAAACGCGCAGTGGCCGCCCGCAAGCCACCGTACGCTGTTTGGCGACACGGCGCTGACGCCGCTGGACCAGCTTGCCCCCGATATTCGAAAGCCAAAGCGAATCGAAGTGCGGCAGACCACACGCGATGGACAGAACGCGCCCGGCCCGTTCCAGTGGGCAACGGTCGTTCCCACCCATCCAGGGGAGGCTGCGACCAGGCTGCTGACGGCGTTTCTGCCTCGCGCCTTCCGGCGGCCGGTAAAGGCGGAGGAGGTGCGCCGCTATACCGCCGTCGTCACCGGGCGCCTCGAACGGAAGGCCAGTTTTGAAGCGGCCATGCGCTCCGCTTATCGGATCGCGCTCTGTTCGCCTGATTTCCTGTTTCTCCGGGAAAGCGCAGGGAAACTGGACGATTTTTCCCTCGCCTCCCGGCTCTCCTATTTCCTCTGGGACTCGATGCCGGATGCAACGCTGCTTGCGCAGGCGCGGCAGGGAACATTGCATACTCCGTCCGCTCTGGACGCACAGATCGAACGGATGCTGAAAGACTCGAAGAGCAAACGGTTTGTCACCGATTTTCTCGATCAGTGGCTGGACCTACGGCTGATGGACGCGACCTCTCCCGATCGCACGCTCTATCCGGAATACGGCCCCTATCTCCGCGATGCGATGCGCGGCGAAGCCCCGGCGTTCTTTCAGGAACTGCTGGAAAAGGATCTGCCCGCCTCGAACCTCATCGACTCCGATTTTTTGTTCGTCAACCAGCGGCTGGCCGAGCATTATGGCATCCCGAATGTGACGGGAACGTCTTTCCGGCGGGTCGCCAGGCCGGCGGGCAGCCACCGGGGCGGGTTTCTAACGCAGGCAGCTGTTCTTAAAGTCACGGCCAACGGCACGACGACTTCGCCCGTCAAGCGAGGCGCCTGGGTGCTGCGCCATATCCTGGGCCGTCCGCCCACTCCTCCTCCGCCCAATATCCCCTCCCTCGAGCCGGACGTCCGGGGAGCGACCACGGTGCGGGAGCAGCTTGCCCGGCATCGGGCCAGTCCCTCGTGCGCCTATTGCCATGCCCGCATCGATCCGCCCGGCTTTGCGCTGGAAAGTTTCGACGTCATCGGTGGACTGAGAGACCGATTCCGCGCCACGGCCGGCCAGGAAGTTCCGAATCTGTCGCGCCTGCACCTGTCGTATCTTGCGCCGGATGCGACTTTCCCGAAGACATATCACATCGGCTATCGGCTTGGTCAGCCAGTAGACGCTTCGGGCGAGACCGCCGATGGGCATAAATTCGCCGATGTGGATGCATTCAAAAAGCTGCTTCTCGCCGACCCCGGGCAGAGTGCACGCAATTTGGTGAGCCAGTTAACGATTTATGCCACGGGAACGCCCGCAGGCTCCACGGACCGGGCGGAGATCAAGCGCATTCTGACGCAGTCCAGGGTGCACAACTATGGGGTGCGCTCCCTGATTCATGGCCTTGTGAAAAGTCAACTCTTTCTCGATAAATAGGACTAAGAAAGAGAAGGGATAAGAAAGGAAGGACGATGTCTCGGAAAGTAGAGAACGAGGGCGGCGGGGGATTGTCACGGCGCGCATTGCTGCGTGGGGCGGGCGTTAGTCTGGCGCTGCCCCTGCTCGACGCCATGCTGCCAAGGACAGCACGCGCCGCCGGAAAACCTTCCAGCGTTCCGCGTCGTATGGTCGCCATCCAGACGAACATGGGGATCCTGCCGCAGAACTTTTTCCCGGAGACGCCCGGCAAAGATTATATGCCGACTCCCTATCTCGACGCCCTAAAGGATTTCCGGGGCCGGATGACCTTCTTCAGCGGCGTCTCTCACCCGGACGTGGATGGAGCGCATGAGGCGGAAAAAGCGTTTTTGACCGCCGCGCCACACCCGGGCGGAAGCGGCTTCAAAAGCACCATTTCGCTGGACCAGTACGCGGCGGAGCGGCTGGGCGCGACGACTCGGTTCCCGACCTTTACGCTGGCGATCAATGCGGAAGGCACGCAGGGAATGGCCTACACCCGCAGCGGAGTCAAGATCCCGACGGAGCATAGCCCCGCCGCTCTTTATCAGCGGATGTTTGTCCAGGGCTCGGCGGATGAGATTGAGGAGCGTATCGCGGATCTGCGCGCGGGCCGCAGCCTGCTCGATTTTGTCGGAGAGGATTCGCGGCAGTTGGGAAAAGGGATCGGTCCGACCGACCGCGACCGAATGGATCAGTATTTTACGGCGGTGCGCGACCTCGAGCGGCAACTGGAAAAGGCGGAAGCATGGGAGCATAAGCCGAAGCCGAAAGTGAGCGTGCCGCAGCCGGTCGATGTGGAGGATCCACGCAAATTGCTGGAACGTTCGCACCTGCTTTTCGAAATGATCAGGCTGGCGCTGGAAACCGATTCCACCCGGCTGATTACGGTCTTTATCAACACGGCCAGCATTGTGCCGGCAATACCGGGAGTTACCCAGGAGACCCATTCCCTTACCCATCATGGCAACCGCCCCGAGGCCCTCGACCAGTTGAAACATATCGAATCCGCGCAATTCCGTGTTCTGGCCGACTTCCTTACCGGGCTGACTGAGACAAAAGAGGAATCGGACACACTGCTGGACCGGACGATGGTGCTCTATGGCACGTGTATGGGCAGCGCCAATTCCCATTCCAACACGAACCTGCCCGTTCTGCTGGCCGGCGGCGGGTTTCGTCACGCGGGTCATCTGGCGTTCGACAAAGCCAGAAACTAC
>JBBRKX010000419.1:0-5352 GCA_038231675.1 Chthonomonadales bacterium
AGCGGGGCGGCATGGCCCTTGGAGAAGATCAACCGATCGTTTTGCAGATTGTGCGGATCGTCGAAATCGTAGTGAAGGTAATCGGCCAGCAAGACCGCGAGAAGGTCGGCGGCCGACATGCTCGACGTTGGGTGGCCGGAACCTGCCGCGGTCGTACAGCGGATGCTGTCGGCGCGGAGCTGCGTGGCGAGCGCTTTCCATTCCTGTGGCGAATGTGCCATCGTGGCGGTTCTCCTATTCCGTTGGGGATATCGCATAGATATTATCGTGACACTCCCCCGGCTAAAGCGCGGGGGCTTCTTGCTTCATCGAACGGACTTGCTCACGCCCCTTTTGCAGGTACGCAAGTAGCGGTCAAATCTCCACAAGCGTTCACGGCTAAAAAGCCGTCAGTTTCGGCGTGCCCCGCCGTACTGCTTTCAAAGCATCCGAGCTGCGCTAGAGCAAGGGCAAGAATGTTCCTCGTCGCGTTCTCATCCCGGTCGAGGACCAGCCCGCACGCACATCTGTCCGTGCGGGTGGACAGAGACTTCTTGACGCGTCTGCCACAGCCCGAGCAGTCTTGAGTTGTGTACTGAGGCGCCACCGCGACTACCTGGCGCCCGTACACTCTGGCGTAGTATACCAGCCAGTACCGAAACTGCGTCCAACTCGCATCCGCAATGCTCTTTGCGAGGCAATGATTTCGTACCATGTTGCGCACGTGCAGGTCCTCCACTCTATTCGAAATGGTCGCCTGAATTCACCCACATAGGGGAGAACGAATCGAACCGTGGGATTGCAACATCAGAAAATCCGGTCTTGCCGCAAGGCGCACCGCGCGAGTGCAAGGTTGCATCGAACTTGCAACGACACAGGTACAATAGTCGCATCGGAGCCATCGTCATCTGGAACGAAACGGATCGCCGGCCTCTTCATGCCTCATCGGCAAACTGTCACCGGGAGCACCTTTTGAAATCTTGTTTTCTCCGCTCACTGAGCGCGCTGCTATTTTTCGGCCTTTCTGGGTTTGGCGCTTCGTTGCAGGCCGCCGTTCCCGTCCCGCTTCAGGGCTCCACGCCGGTTGCGCTGGATCATATTCGAGTCAACAATCCGGCCGTGCTGCCCCTTGCGGGAGCCTGGCGCTTTCAATTGACCCACGGCTCCATCATCCAGGGCGGTTTTGTACAGGCGGGTAACGGGCCCGCGACCGCGTCCAGCAGCCAGGACGGGCATCCGGCTGGCGATGCCCTGGATGGGTTGCGGACGGGCACGGGATGGTGTGCCTCGGATGGCACGGTCCCCCAATGGTGGATGGTGGATCTCGGCAAGTCGGAACAGGTGCGCGGTCTTGCCATCGACTGGGAATTCAAAGACGCTTTTTATCGCTTCAAGGCGGAAGGCAGCGCGGATGGGCAGGCATGGAAATTGCTGGCCGATCGGACCGCGCCGCCAGGCGCGCATGACGGGCCGGTGACAATGACGCCCGGCATCGCCCGCTATTTACGCATCACCATCGTCGGCGCGGATCGCCCAGGCGCATACGCCTGGGCCTGTATCCATCGGGTTGGGATTCTCGTGGAGGACCAGGGAAAGACGATTCCGTGGACGCCGCATATCGAAGCGATCGACACCGGTAAACGGGACGCTTTCGCGCGGGCGGACTTCCTCGATCAGGCCTGGAAAACCATTCCCGTGCCGGCGAACTGGGAGATGGAGGGGTTCTCCAAACCGACCTACAACAATCCGGACGATGCGGTCGGCATGTATCGTCGCTGGATCGCGGTCCCGGCAAGCTTTGGCGGCAAGCGAGTCTTGTGGCACTTCGACGGCGTGCTGGACGGCGCGGAGATCTTTGTCAATGGCAAGCCATGCGGCTACCACGAGAGCGGATTTACCGCCTTCGACGTGGATGTTACGGATGCGCTCCGGTCGGGCGAACGCAATCTGCTCGCGTTGCGCGTAAGTAAGCAGACGCCTTCGGTGGACCTGGACACCGGGGACTTCTGGTGCCTGGGCGGCATTTATCGCGAAAACTATCTGGTGGCCCTCCCTCCTACGCACGTGCGGGATCTTACGCTTGTCACCGACCTGGACGGCAAGTATAAGGACGCGACCCTTACCCTGACCGCGAATATGACTGGAACCGCGGGCGCAACGGCATCCATGCAGGGAACCCTGTTCGATAGCCGGGGGACGCGGGTCGCCGGCGTGCGCCTGCACGGAGAAACACGGATCGGTGCGGATGGCGTGGGAACCGTGCGCCTCGAGTCGCAAGTCCAGGCTCCACATCTCTGGTCCGCAGAAAAGCCCACCCTCTATTTCGTTGTCCTCACTCTGTCCGAGGGCGCGCAAACGGTGGAGCGTGTGCAGGAGCGGTTCGGCTTCCGTAAGGTGGAGATCCGCCATGGCGTGCTCCTATGGAATGGCGTGGCGATCAAATGTTCGGGCTCCTGCCGTTACGAGGAGTGGGCCGCATACGGGCATGCTCTGAATGAGCACTGCTGGCGCACCGATCTTCACTTGATGAAGGGCTGCAATATCAATGCGATTCGAACAAGTCACTACAACCATGCCGCGCGTTTTCTCGAGCTATGCGACGAGATGGGCATGTATGTGCTCGACGAAGTGCCCGCTTGCTGGTGCAACGTGGATGATCCCAGCCTGAAGGATGCTTTCGTTCAGCGCACGCGAGAGACGCTTGAGCGCGACAGGAATCGCCCCTGCGTGCTGGCATGGAGCCTGAGCAACGAGAGCGGATATGGACCCAACACACTGGCGATGTTCACGTACGCCAAAACGCATGACCCGACGCGCCCCGCTTTTATTTCTCAATGCGGGCCCTGGAATAACCCCCAACTGGACCTCGCCGACACGCACTATCCCTCTTTCGAAGAGGTAAAGCGCATGGCCACGGAAAGCCAGCGACGAACCACACCTCTGGTAATGACCGAGCAGCCCCACATCTTCTATGTCTCCGACGGGTTGAATTACGATTATGGCGAGAAAGACCTCTGGGGCCAGGTCCTGGCGCGAAACTGGAGCGTTGTCTGGCCGACGGACTCCATCCTGGGCTCATTTATCTGGGAATGGCAGGACCAGGGCATCGCGGATAAGTTTCCGGACCGTCAGGGCGTGGATGCCGAAGGGCTGCGCGACAACAACCACAAGGGAGTGGTCGACGGCTATCGCAACGTCAAACCGGAGTACTGGAACGTCAAGATGGTGTATAGCCCGGTGACGACGGCCGCCAGGGAGATTATGCCCGCGGGGGGAAACTGCATCGTTCCGTTGCAGAACCGGTATGCGTTCACCGATCTCGCCGAACTCACCTGCAAGTGGCGTGCTTCCGCCAACGGTCGCGTGCTGCAAAGTGGGGAGCAGCGCGTGAAATGCCCGCCGCATAGCTCCGTAAGCGCGACTTTCCCGGCTCCGGACGGCCTCGACACGCTGCATATCGAGTTTATTCACCCCGACGGCCGCAATATCTATTCGGCGAACCTGCATGTATTCGGACCTGCTTACCCGCCTCCGCCCCCCGCCTCGCCGCCTTTCACGGGAACGGCGACAGTCGAGGAAAACGCCACGGAAGTGCGCATGGAGGCGGGGGACACACAGCTTATCGTGGATAAGGTCACCGGCACAGTCCGCTCCTGGACAATGAACGGCGTGCCTCTCATTACCGGCGGCCCCGTTTTGAACCTTGGCCAGGGACGGGAAAATCATGGGGACCATGGCGCGAAGGACTTCGTCGAAAGCAAATCGGATCCAGTGCTTAAGAATGTGTACGTCGGGCATAGCGCGGAAAACGGATCGGCTCGCATTACGATTATGGGCGAGGTCACCCTTGCGGAATCGACGGAAACGAAAGGGCGATATACGCTTTCCCTCGACCTGCATCGGGACGCTTCAGTCGGCATCTCCTGGCAACTGATGTGGCTGGCTCCGGACGCAAACGCCTGGGAGCTGGGTGTGAAGCTCTATCTCCCGGATGCCATGAATCGGCTGACCTGGCGCCGGCAGGGACTCTGGACCGACTATCCGAAAGGGCACATCGGCGCCGTCGAAGGCTCCGCAAACGCGGATGAGATTTCCTTCCGATCCACGAAACGGGATGTACGATGGGCCGAACTTTCTGGAACCCACCAGATTTCGCTCGTGGCGGGCAGCAATGGCAAACCATTCCATGTGCGGGCCGGAAAGACTGCGAGTGACACGGTGGTTTTCTTGAGTTCCGCAGTCTCACCTCCCTACGACTTCAGCACTAACCTGGTCCCCGACATGCTGATCCATTTGAAAAAGGGCGAAACGGTCGAGGGATTTGTGTATCTTGGCGTAGTTGGAAAGCGTTGAACTCTATTCGAGTTGCACGGACCGAGCCGCTTAATCTTGAATCTTGAATCAGGAAACAAAACACGCATGTCACGAGTCATGGCTCTCGATGTAGGTCAAAAGACCATTGGGGTGGCAATCAGCGACGCTACCGGCTCCCTGGCTTTCCCCTCCACCACGATCTGGCGACAGGCGGGGAAAAAACGGGACATGGCCGCGCTTCGGGAGTTGGTGTTGCAACATGAAATTCAGGAGATTGTGGTGGGGCTGCCGCTGATGATGGATGGATCGCGCGGCGTCCAGGTTGAAAAGGTGGAGGAGTTTGTGGCTAACCTGAGGAATCACGTGCGGATACCGATCATTTACCAGGATGAGCGCCTGTCTACCTGGGAAGCGGAGCAGGTGTTGATCGCAGCGGATCGTCCGCGCCTGGAGCGTAAGAAGACGATTGACGCGATGGCGGCGAGCTTGATACTCCGGGATTATCTTGAGGGGCGCCGTTTAGCCAAAGCGAAGTCGCATGCGGAGGATGGCACGTGAGCGGCAAAAATGGCGAGACGCAAAAGCAGAATCGCCTGCGCGAGGAAGCCGCTCGGCAGCAGCGTCGTCGTCGGCGTGGCATGCTGCTCGCCGTTCCACTTCTTTTGCTGTGCGGCGCAATGTATATTCATTCGCTTTTTCTGCCGGTGACACGCTCCGTGCATCCCAGGCGCGTGCATATTGCCGAGGGAACGGGCGTGATGGGGGTCGGGAGCGCGCTGGCGGAAGCCGGCGTCGTGCGCAGCCCGTATGCATTCGTTATGTATGCGCAATGGCATGGGGAAGCCGGTCGGCTTAAGGCAGGGCGGTATCGTTTGTCCGGTGACCTGACGCTCGGACAGGTGCTTCGGGCGCTCGAGCGCGGACCGGTGCGCTCCGACGCCGATCTCGCGCGGGTCACCATCCCTGAGGGATACACGTTGCGCCAGATCGCCAGTCTTCTTGCCAGGAAGGGCATTACCGATAGTTCCAGGTTTATGCATCTCGCCAGAGATCCCGATG
>JBBRKX010000420.1:0-5325 GCA_038231675.1 Chthonomonadales bacterium
AAACTTGCCGCAATGATAAGCGTCGCGACGCTGGTTAAAGAGGTCAAGGGGATGTCGTCGCACTTTCTCACGGCAAACGCGGGCGAGGACTTCTTCAAGTGGCAGGGATCCTACGGCGCATTCAGCGTCTCAGAGGAATGTCTTGCCGCAGTCATTGTTTATGTGGGCAATCAGGAAGCACATCACCGGGATAAATCGGATGTGTTTGCATGGGAACAGACATTCGAAGAAGTCGAGCCTGGTGCTTACTATGAAGCGGAAACCTGATCCGTCTTTCCCACATCGGAACCTGCTCAATCACACAGTCGCCCAAACCACACATGGACCCACACATGGACGACCGTCGTGTCCACGAGTTTGGTAATGTGTGTTCATTCGCTAGCCCACGTAGGTGGGCTTTCGGCCGTTATAGACGCGGTTTCAACCGCTGGTCACCAAACGCCCGGTCACAACCTACCGGTCACCGATCGCTCGGTCACTCCTCCTGTATAATAGTCAAGAGAACATCCCGTCCTCAAGTTAAGGACGGGATGTTTTATACATATATTTCATCACGTTTAGGGAACGGGAGGATCGGGGACGGGAGGCGCAGTGCCTTTGGTGGGCGGAGCGTTGATCTCGACCATCTTACCATCCGGGCCCGGATCCGTGAACTTCGTCTTGATGTACATGTTCCGGAACGAGGCGATCGTGTTCCCGCCATGACAGAGTTGGAAGCCCAGCGGGCCGCTCAACAATCCTTTGTCGTCGACGCCGTCAGCCGTCTTGACGCCGTTGAAGAAGATCGTGATATGATGGCCCACCGCACGAACGTAGTAATGGTTCCAATCGTCCTTGTGCAGGATCTTATCCGCCGTCTCCTTGGGAATCCCGAACACCTTGATGCCACGCTTGTGCTCTTCCCATAGGCATCCCCAGTAGCCTTCGCCCATGTCCACCTGATATCCGGGAACGCTGTCATAGCTTTCCGGCGCGATACGAATACAGACTCCGCTATTGTAGCCGACCATCTTGACGTCGACATGAAGCTCGAAATCGCTGTAATCCTTCTCCGAAAGCAGATAATGGTGGTGCGGGGTATCGCCATGCTTATCCCCGACGATCGCGCTGTCCTTTACCTCCCAGTACCCTTTTTCCGCATGCCACCCGTCCAGGGTCTTGCCGTCGATCAGGGACTTCCACCCCTTCGTCACCGGCTTGCCGTCTTTCAGCATGCCTTCCCTGCCGGCGCCCAGTTGGCCGTTGTCGATGTCGGGAACGGACTTGGGATCGGTAATCGACGGGTCGATCTGAGCCATCGCCATGGTTCCAACAAGGACTAGGGCGCTCGACATAAACAGTCGTAATGCCTTCATTCGTCTCTAATTTCCTTTCGCAAAAGCGAAGTCAATCTATTTTCGCCTGCCGCGCCGTCGGCGCGGCAGGCGGCGCCATTTCGTATGCGTGGTTCGCTTCGTTCACATTAGATTCCTGCCGGGCGCTTTTGTTACAAGCAAGCGCAACGGCGGGCTTCACGCTGCAAACGAATACAGCAACAAGGGGAACCTCCGTTAGCCCGCTGCCGTCTTGTCGGTACATACGCAAACTGAAATCGACTCCGAGCACGGCAGTCTCTGGAACTGGAGATCAACACAAAGGAGTGCAGAGGCATGGCTCCGACACGGAAGCCGGCTCATAATTTAGGCGCAACCGGGATCAAAGTCCCTCTCATCGGATATGGCACGGCTCCTCTGGGCAAGGAAAAACACCCTTCTCAGCCCCAGGCAGTCCGCCGTTTGAATCATGCGATCGATCAGGACGTCACATAAAGCGAGTCAGGAATGTGGCATGGGCAGCTTACCATGGCCTTGCTTACAAGGAGAAATAGCATTTATGAAAGCGCTCACCTTCTTAAAGGGTATCGGCCTTGGCGCCGGGTTCATGTACTTCTTTGATCCCAATCGCGGCGCCTATCGTCGGGGACTTGTGCGCGACCAGGTCATTCGGACCGGGAAGCAGGCAGCGGAAGCGGTCGACTCCACGGTTAGCGATCTGAACAACCGCATGTCGGGCGCTCTGGCGAAGGCCGACAGCATTTTTGATTCCGGCGAAGTTTCCGACGAGACTCTGGAAGCGCGTATACGTTCTCGTATGGGACACGTGATTTCTCACTCCCGGGATGTGACCGTCCAGGTGCATTACGGCCGCGTCACCCTACGCGGGTCCGTCCCTATCAATGAAGTGGACTCGCTGGTGGATTGCGTACGGCGCGTGCGCGGGGTTGTGGGAGTAGAAAACGAGGTGGAAATCGGAGTTCAAACCGATTTCCTGGATATGAAGCGCCACGTGCCCTCTTCCCCCTGGGTCAGCGCGAATGGAATGCCTAAAACGAATCTGTTGCTCTGTCTCGGTGGCGCCCTCATGACACTGTATGGTCACAAACAAAAGGGATTGACGGCAGGAGCGGTGGGCTTTATCGGTATGGGCCTTCTCGTGCGCGGCCTGACGGACGCCCGATTACAAAATGAGCGCGGACGCACCGGCAAAACTCTGGGATCCATCTTGGAAACGGAAAATCCGACGGGGCCGGTTGAACTTATGGCTCCCTGGCAGGCGGAACATCGAAGCCGTTCCGGTCGAACGTACTGAAACCTATTCCCTGTGGTTCCCCTTACGGCGCCTCCGTGCCGTAAGGGGTAAAGTTAGAAAAATCAGGTCAATAGGGGCCTCGGATAGCTTCCGCGACACGCGCCGCATAAAAGCGTTTCAGCGTATCATGTAGCGCCGGCTCCAATGGCTTCAAATCGCTTACGGATGCATTCGCCTCCGCCATAGCCGTGCTCCTCGCACCAGGAATGATCACGCTGACAGCATCGTAATCCAGGCACCATCGCAATGCCATCTGCGCCAGGCTTATGCCGGCTCCATCCTGTGGAACCAGAGGCTTCAATGCATCGGCAAGCGCGACACCGGTCTCAAACGGCAGTCCGGCAAACGTTTCTCCAACGTTGAACGCCTGCCCGTCTCGGTTGTAATTCCGATGGTCCTGTTCGGGAAATTTCGTTTCTCCGGTATATTTACCGGCGAGGAGACCGCTTGCCAGAGGAAGACGCACAATGATGGCGACGTTTTGACGTTTCGCGCGTTCGAAGAGGGTATCGATAGGTTTCTGGCGGAAGATGTTAAAAATAATCTGGAGCGAGACGACGCCTTCCTGGTCCAGACAAACGTAGGCCTCGTCCATCGATTCGACGCTCGCCCCAAATCGCTTGATCTTCCCTTCCTGCTGAAGCCTGCGCAGCCATTCGAAGATGTCGCCCTGGCGCAGCACATCCGGCGGAACGCAGTGAAGCTGCGTGAGGTCGATAGCGTCCACTCCGAGACGCTTCAGCGAGGCTTCGGTATGGGCGCGAACTGCTTTCTCGGAGAAGTTTCCGGGCCAGCCTGGATCGGAGGCCCGGCCAAGCTTCGTAGCGACAAAGACCGGCGTCTTGTTCTCCTTCAGAAACCTGCCGATCAGGCTTTCACTCCTGCCCCCGCCGTAAACGTCGGCCGTATCGAAGAAGTCAACGCCCTTTTCCACCGCGGCGCGCAGAATGGCCAGACCCTCTGCGTCGGTAATATCTCCCCAATCCCCGCCACCCAGTTGCCAACAGCCGAGCCCTACTTCTCCTACCTGTAATCCGGTGTTTCCGAACGATCGCTTATGCATGTTTGTCTCCCTCCACGGGCGTCGAAACGCTCTCTTCCCTTAATCATAACGTTTGCGAAATCCTACCGATTAGCAGACTGTTGGGAAAAATGCCGTCAGTTCGCCTGAGAGGAGCCATACCATAACCGGACCCTCACCCCCCTGCCCGGAACGAGGTGGCATGAGGGGGTGAGGGCAATGAGGGAGCCTAGAAGGCGATTTGGAAGTTGGAAAGCAGCACGTTGCGCTGTTTGCCGAAGAACGGGACGCCGCCCTGTTGAACATCGTCGCGGATATAATTGAGCTGGATCTTGGCGTTGTGAGAGCGCAGGTAGTAGTTCACGCCAAAAGTATATTCCCGCAGGTTGTGGCTGCTCGGCGCGACCGTGATGCCCGCGATGGGAGTCCCGCCATGGATGGTGGGATCCCATTCATCATAACGTCCCACAAATTGCCATTTCGGGCTTAGCGAGTACGCGTACAGCGCATAGCCGCCCGTCGCATAATTGTTTGTCTGCAACGGAGTGCCTTCCACACCACGATCTCGTGCGTAACCATACTCCGACTCGAAGAAATGCGGGCCTCCCTGCAGGATAAGAGTCGCGCCCGCCCGATCTCGATTGTTGCGCGGTCGGAAGTCACCGACCTCCGTGCCTCCCCACACCCCGAATGTAACGTGTCGAATGGCGGTCAGGTAAGCCGAAGCAGTCGCGAACTTCTGGCGATCCGTGGCGGTGATGTTCTGGTCGACGCCCACATTGTTGAAGATTCCCAAACTAGCGTTGCCGAAACCACTCTGGTACCGTAGCAGCGCACCGGTGTCTCTCTGGACTCCTTCGCGTCCCACCCCCGTCGGCACCTCATTCATAATGGCTCGCTCTACCGTCAACAGCAATCCATTTGCGCGATTGCCCTCTTCGCTCAAAGGAATCTTCTGCTGCCCGACTTCGAGGCGAACGCGCTTTGCAAGTTGATAGCCCACCCACAGGTCCTGCAACACGCTCGCGCTTCCCGTGCCGGTCTTGGCGATATCGAGCATCGCACGATAATCTACTTGCGGGGTGATCCGGCCGGTGAGCGCGATCTCTCCACGGCGCAAGCGAAAGGTATCTCCGACCGCGCCCGCGCCGAAGTTGCGTCCGGGAGGCGAAGCGCTGAAGTTGGTGGGCACGTTGCCGCTCGGAGTGTCGCCGAAGCCCGTTCCAAACCAGGTCTGAATGAGGCCCCCGACGCGCAGCGATCCGATGCCGACATCGACCTTCTTGGCAAGCGCGGCATTTGTGCTCGCCTTGAGCGCGGCAATGTTGTTGAGCGCCTGGTCGGCAAGGATATTGGTGGCGTCCACCTTCTTGCTCAACCCATTGATGCGATCGTCGAAACCGTTGACCTTGTTCGTCAGGTCGCTTACCTGCCCTTTGAGCGTCTCAAGATCGGCTTTCACCGTGTCGAGATCGGTTCCAAGCACCGCAAGCTGCGTCTTGAACGCATCGACGAGCGAAGAGATCTCGCCCACGCTCGCTTTGAGCTTTGTGAAATCGTCTTGAGATACGCCCGGCGGAGGAATGTTCTTCATCAGGTCGTCCATGCGGGCGACGATGCGCTGGATGATGGTGGCCATTTCGTAGCGGGTGAGGGTGCGTTTGCCGAGGAAGTTA
>JBBRKX010000421.1:0-5324 GCA_038231675.1 Chthonomonadales bacterium
CCCACCGTTCTTGAATCCCTTTTACCGCCTCGACCAGTTCCGCAAAGGGTCGAGAAAAGTCAAACCGCTCGACTACCGTAAACCGCGAAACATCCGCAAGCCGCTGCTTGTTGTTGGTGTCCACCAGCACGCCCAGCGCGAGACCTCGCTCCTGCAAGGTCTCATATTCGCCGCGACGAACCATCCCCAGAAACAAAACGATCCCCGATTGCAATAGGAACTCTCCCTAACAAGGATGCGGTCCGCGTTACTCCAGTGAACGGACGAAATGGTCCAGGCTCTTCAAACCCGTGGTGATTTCGCCTTGCGGGATCGCATAGGAGATTCGCACATGCCGATCAGACCCGAACGCCGAGCCCGGCACCACCGCGATGTGCGCATGCTGCAGCAGCATTTCCGCAAGAACATCGACGGTATCCAGGCGCTGCCCGCCGATGCACTTGCCGAGCAGGCTGCTCACATCCGGAAAGAGGTAGAACGCGCCTTCCGGCCGGACGAAAGGAAGGCCGGGAATACGTTCCAGCATCTCCATCGCCGTCGCGCGCTGGCTCGCCAACTGGCTCCGAACGTTGTCTACAAATGCATCCTCGGACGGAGAAAGCGCGGCAAGCGCGGCATACTGGACGATGTTGCTGGCGTTGGACGCCGTATGGCTCTGGAGATTGCCGACTGCCTTGACGAATGCCCTGGGCGCGGCAAAATATCCGGCTCTCCATCCGGCCATGCAATAGGTCTTGGAAAGCGAGCCCACCAGAATCGTCCGCTCCTTCATTTCCGGGGCGAGCTTCACGATGTTCTGATGCGTCGCGGGCGCATAAACGAGCGCATCGTAACATGCATCGAAGATGCACGTCAACTTGTGCCGCAGGACGAGTTGCGCGATTTTCTCCAGTATATTGGGTCCGTATACCACGCCGGTCGGGTTGTTAGGCGTGTTCAGAATAATGCCCCGCGTGCGCGCATTGATTAATCCGGACAGCTCCGCAACGTCGATCTGAAAATCGTTGTCACCGGTCGGCAGAAAGATGGGGGTCGCTCCGGCAAGGCGCACCTGTTCCGGAAACGTGACCCAATAGGGCGCCGGAATGATCACCTCATCACCAGGCTGAAAGGCCACCATCGCCGCGTTGAACAGCGCCTGTTTCGCTCCCGCCGTGAAACCGACTTCTTCGACGGTATAAGAAGCGCCTGTCTGATCGGACACCTTTTGCGCCAGACGTTCGCGCAGTTCGGCAACTCCCAGCGTATCGGTGTACTGCGTGCGACCGGCGTCGATTGCCTGCCGGGCCGCCTGTTTAATGTTCGCGCTCGTATCCTGATCGAGTTCGCCGGCGGCAAAGTTGACGATAGCGATTCCTTCGGCCCGCAGTTTGCGGGCGCGATTGCGCATGCCGGAGGTTTGAGAGCCCCCCAGCAAGCGTGCGCGCTCAGATAACATACGCCTATACCCCTTCGAACATCCGTTCCAATGACTCAATCCGGTTTGCGCCGACATCTGCGGAGACCTGCTTGACCGTCGAGATCTCTGTTTCGACTCCGCTGCTGGAGGGCAGATCGGCCAGAGCACGGAAGACATGGTCCATGGCGGCATGCGCCGCGCGCAGGCCTTGATTGGCATGCATGATGTGCGAGGCTCCGGCGTCGAACAGTTCTGTCTTGGGGATGTGGGATATGCGCGTTGGGGCAAGGAAGACAGGCGTGCGCTTCCGCCATCCGCGGCAGAAGTTCAGGATTTCGCCGCCGGTTGCATCCACCGATTGGACGAATACCGCGTCCGCGCCGGCATCGGCATATGCCGTGGCGCGCCGTAGGGCTTCCTTCACGTCCATACAGGCCAGAAACGCTTCGGTACGCGCGACGATCAGGCAGTGCCCTTCCACCTCGGCGACTGCGGCTTTGGCGGCACGCACGCGCGCCATATGCTCTTCCGCTGTTACGAGAGTGCGCTCAAAGTCGTCATATAAGCTGCAGCGTTTCGAGCTGGGGTTGTCTTCAATGCAGAGGGCGCTTGCTCCGGCGCGCACCATCTCTTTTACGACATGGTAGATCTTGAGCGGATCACCGTAGCCCGCATCCATATCGACCACGATCGGTAAGGAAGTATTGCGCCGCACCAGACGCACCATTCCCAGCATCTCTTCGGCTCCGAGGATGCCGGCATCCGGCAGGCCCATCGCCGCGCTGTTGCAGAAACTGCTCACCCAGACGAAGTCGAAGGCGTATTTGGAAGCAAGCAGAGTGGACAGGCCGTCGTGGACGCCGACGCCGGTTTGTCCGCGGGGTTCGAGCAGACGTTGCAAATTGACTTGCGAAGAAACATGGCTCGCAGGGGCATAAATCATGGCTGGTTTTCTCTCCAAACGATCTGACCCCTGTCTCATCTCTTGTAACGCTGTTTTATGTGGAGAGAAAATAACCGCGCGTGGTTACCATCCTACACATCGGCGTGCTGGATTCGATCATTAGGATCATCACTACGACATCACCGCAGATGACATCCACCGCTGGGCGCGATCTCAATCGAGAACATTGCTATTCTAACGTTAAACGGTGTACGGCCCTGCGACCGATGTCATCTTTTCCATTAGACGAACCTTTGCCTATCGGGTGTCACGGTGTTGTCTTAGAGTTGTCTGAGAATCAGCTATGGGAACGGGTTTTCCACCATTTTGACCACTGTTCTACCTGGCGCTGGCGCACGCCAATTGGCGCCCAGGGATCGAACGCCAGAGGGGCATTCATGCGCCGCTCGCGCACCAGCGTCTGTAAAGCGCGATAGGCGCCCGTGCGTACGGCAAGGTAACGGTGCCCCATGCCGGTGAAAAGGGCGGGAATGGCGCTATCACCGGCCGTGCGCAACACCGCGACCGTCGGATCGATATCATGCTCTTGAAACACGCCAAGCTCCTCGACCAACCGCTTCAGACCTGCAGCTGCCAGCGTGGGATTCGCCTGCCGCAGTTGTGCAAAGGTATGGTCACCGAGCGCTTTATACACTGCCGCAAGTTCTGGACTTTCGCTTCCACCGCCAGTGGAAACCGGCGCTTTGAGATGAAGCGCGGCGCTCAGTTCGTTTGCAAAATCTTCTGCGTCGCGATAACCGAGCGTATCCATCAGCGGCGTATTCGCGCCCCCTGGCGGCAGCAACAAAATGCGCGGGATGCTGCTCACCCCAAACGAGCGTGCTGTCGCTTCCTCATGGTCCACATCCAGCTTGATGCAGATCAAGCCCTGCAGCAGCTTTACGACTCTGGAATCACGAAACGTTTCCTTTTCCATTTCATGGCATGGCTCGCACCAGGAGGCATGAAACATCACCAGAATCGGCTTTCTCGAAACGGCTGACGCCTGTTTGCCCGCCTGCAGGTTCGTCTTCCAGGAGATCTGGCCGAACGAAGCGGCGGGCACGAGCATAAACAGGAGGAAGACAGGCGCTTTTTTTATCATTTGCCCCTCAATGCTTGATCCTTGGCCAGAAGGTCGCATAGTGAAAATTTTCGCTGTTTTCTTTATCGTGACAGCGGACGCACGTCGCGGGCGTCACCGATCGCAAAGTGCTCACCTCACGCGGACCGGAATGTGGAACCGAGTGCGGTTTTGCCCGCATTGCCGCGACGTGAAGTTTCCCCCGACCATGACAGCTTTCGCACTGCACATTGGCTAGCTGCGGTGTCCTTTGCTGGTCTACGAATCCGCTATAAAGACCGTACCCGACAGTATGACAGCGCAGGCAGTCCGGGTCGAATTCACTCCCCTTTTTGACGAGAGTTTGAAAGGCATTCGCGTGCGGAGTGGAAAGCGCAATACGGTGCGCCTCCTGATGACATGCGCCGCACACTGCAGCGCCCACGTACTCATCCGCAGTGCTTTCCTGACCCGGTATCCGCTCCATATCCTCCGCAGAGGCCAGTTCGTAGCGTTTGTCGCGCAATGTCTGTTTAAAGCGTGCGATCAGCGCCACCATCGAAGGAGCCGGGGCCAGGTGTTCCGCCAGCACCTTGATCGCTTGTGCGCGCTCTACCTGATACCGGCCGCCCTGCCGCATCAGGTCGATCTGGCCGAGCACTTTGCCCCGGTCCATCACATTGAAGTTGATCGCCCGATTGATCCCTTGCACGATGTCCGAAGATTGCGGCACATCGCCGCCCAGGATGCAATCCACTTCAGGGTACTGATCCGCGATTCCGCGAATGGTCTCCTGGTCCACAAAGGCAAGGACAACCACATAATCGCATTTGCGCTTCATCTCCGGAATTACGGAAGCAAGCGCCTCGATGGGCGGCTTGATTTCGACGCCCGGACCGACATCACGCGCCGCAGCATATGTGACGCCCGTCACACCGATTTTCCATCGACCATGCGTCAGTATCCGGAACGGTTCGGCAACCGGCTTACCATCCCGCCTGGACAGTACATTTGCGGAAACGAAGGGCACCTGTCTGGCGACGATCTGGCTGAGCGTTTGGATATCGAGTTCGGCCTCGCCCTTACCCAGGTTCACTGCATCGTATCCGATCGTACGCATCCCATCCAGCAGATAGTTCAGTTTCAGCAGGTCGTAGGGTCTGCTGCCGGATGTGAGGTTCCCGACATCCAGCACCAGCCGATCCACCCGGGGTTTCGTCGCGATCAAGGTGGCCCTTCCCGATAGACCGCCCGCCTGATCCCGCCGGCAGCCACATGGCTCCAGGTAACCACGCGTGTCGCCGGTCAGGAAAAGAGTCAGGCGCTCCGGCGGCTCCGCAGAATGGCGACAACCCGGAAGCAGCGTTGCAAGGATCAGCGCGGCAAATCCGAGCGACATGAGCAGTGCGACCATCCCCATCCCGCGCCTGTCTGGCAGCATGAAATCCCCTTAGCCTGTCCCGGTTTCAGTGAAATAGAGCGTAGGATAGGATGTTGACGTTGATGTATTCCGCCTCTCCGATTTCGTCCCCGCCGCAGCAACAACAGTTCTGCGCATGAGCGGTGTCGTTCAAGCCGTCAGGAGAAAAGATCACGACGATGTTTCCGTTCTGAGTGATCGCTTCCAACTGTGTTTTGCGCTGAGCGTGCGTGGTCTCGACCGCCTTCACGGCATAAACCGTCCGATAGATAGGATGGCTCAGCGGCACCGACGTCAGCTTCTGGTTAGGAAAGATCTGCGTCATCTCGTTCCGGAACGAGCGCGTCCACCCCGGATCGGAGCAGCCGGACGAAGCCAGCAGGAATCCGCCGTGTGTCACATAGTACTTCAGCTGCAATCGCTCTTTTGGCGTCAGGCTGAACGCTCCCTCTCCTGTCATGATCGAAAAAGGATACTTGTACAGGTCGTTGCCGTCGAG
>JBBRKX010000422.1:0-5323 GCA_038231675.1 Chthonomonadales bacterium
TAATCTATAATCGTTCGATATGCTTCGATAACAAACGAAGACTGCATCACGTATCAGGCGCGTGCCGGCCAAATCGTCCGAGTCGTGACTTGGACGCCTGTGAGATCGATGGTCGGTCTCTCGTAGGGATAGGTTAGCGTATGTCATCTTCATAGTTTCGAATGCTTACCGTTTCAATAAGACGGGCTGCCGTACGCCGTTCGTACGTTCTAATCACATTGACAGGAGCCACCAGAAAAGAGTTGCATCATTTCGCCTTATGGATAAAATAGCAAAAAAAAGGAAATGGAGAGGAACACATCCAATCGGGGGGGCATGGGGTGAAAACATAGGAAGGGAGTAAAAAGTGAATGGGGAACGAAGCAGTCGGAAGTATCTGATTGAAGGGATCTGGGATCGTGTCATGGCGGAGCGGAGGCCGTAGACATCGCGAAACGGCATTCTTCATCTCGAGAATATTCAGAAAGAGAGAACAGTATGTGCGGCAAGGACTTATGGCGACGGTTTGTAATGGGCTGTGCCGCTCTTATGTTTGCTTGTCAAACCTGTGGACCGCACCACGCACAAGCAAATGAAGTGCGCGGAGCGGCGTCGGTGCGCGCCGCGCAAGCCATGTCGGAAAATGCCCTGCTGATGGTCTGGGAGAAGAACATCCTCAGCGAGGAACACAACCGCTATTGTGATAAAGAAATGGGTGAAGAGTGTGGATGGCTTATAAGCCCCTTTCTAAACGGCTTCTACTATGGCTATGAAGCGACTCATGATGCAAAGTGGGTGGCGCTCTGCGTGGATTGGACGGACTCCTGGGCCAGGCGTGGGGTCAAGGAACCGGACGGGTACATTGGCTGGCCCAAAGACGATGGCGCGAGCACTGGGGTTGTATCGGGACTCTATACGGACAATATGCTCGGGGACGCCATGGTATTAAGACCGGCGGTCCTGATGGCCCGGACGATCCTGAAGTCGCCGACACTGAAACAGCGATACGGAGAGAAGGCACGCGGTTATATCCACCTGGCGGAACAGGCATTTGAAAAGTGGGACCGTCGCGGCTGCTGGCGTGAGACGCAGGGCGGCGGCGTATGGGTGGTTCCGCTCTTCGGGATCGATCGGAAGACGAACCAGTGGACGGAAGAGTATGCGCGCCGACGGAGCGATGGTTTTACCCTGCCGGACAACAAACAAAACCTGATTGCGCGCTGGCTCCTTGCGATGTACGATGTCACTGGAAAGCCCATCTACCGAGAACGCGCGGAGAAGTGGATGCGGATCATGCACGCGCGAATGAAACTTCGGGAGAACGGAAAATACTACACATGGGACTACTGGGATCCTGCCGGCCCCTGGGACTACAAAGCGGACGGATCGACAAAGCACTGGGTGGGGGTGCATCCGAACGGCGGATATTATGGCGTCGATCTGGAAGGAATTACCGATGCCTATGCGCACGGCCTGGTATTTACGCGACAGGAGATCGACCGGCTTATCGCGACCAACCGCGACTTCATGTGGGACCATAAGACGATGGGCGCCGAGTTCCAGCGCATCGACGGCGGACCGCCGATCGATCCCTGGAAGAAATCGCCCGGGGTTCTCTGGCTTGCGCTTACGCCCTATGACGCCACACTGCGAAAGGTGTATGAAGCCAATGCGGAGCCGGCAAGTTGGGGTGCGCTTACCTCGGTGCCCTGGTTTCTTGCGCAGGCATCGGAACGCGCTCCAGCGAAGAAGTAACGGAAACTGACACCCAATCAACGCGCCGTCGGGTCCTGCATGCGCCTTGCTTTAGGGCCCGACGCAATTCGGCGGCGTAGGCGGCCTCGGTGCGAAAACCATCGAGGAATGCATCGCATACCTGAGCGACCTCCATGCCTGAGACGCAAACAAGGTGAGTGGATGCCGGCATCCACTCACCTCATGAGTCAGGCGAGGGAAGCGCCAGAGACGGTTCAGTCGTCTACGGCTTCGTCGTCTTTGTCTGCCGTACTTTCGCCGCCTACGGGCGTCTTGATGGGAGGCGGAGCGGGCTTGCCGCGCATCTCTTCGTACAGCCGAGAGAATATCTCACGAAAGTCGGCTGCGGTGTAGGGTGGGGTCAGGCAAAGATCGCACATTTTGGACGGGATGCTGTCCGGAAATCCTTCCGGAGCGGTTTCGCAATCGTCCATGATGCCGATCAGCTTCATGCCCTGGCTGCGCCACGCCTGAACGGCGCGGAAGATCGCATAGTTCTTTTGCCGTCCGAAGTCGCCCGAAAGGATGAGTAGGTCCGGCGGACGCGGCGGTTTCGCCACCTGGCCGACTGCATCCTGCTTGTTGAGCAGCGATGTAATGTCCCAGCCCTGCAGCGCAACCGCTCGCTCCACGCGACTCCGATACCGCGGACGATGAATCGCGATCACGATGCGGAACGCCGATGGCAAACGTGGCGCTTCCTGCGGCTCTTCACCAGCGGAAGATTGAGCGCCGGGGCCGGATGGCCAATCCATCGGGCGATCTACTACGCGGATGGGCCGACTCGCCAGCTGCCGTTGCCGCTGCTGTCCTGGGCGTAAAGGTTTTCTATCTGTATTGCGAGGTGCACGCCGTCCTAAATGACGATCATACCAACCTTGCCCTGGGCTAGGCTTTGTCACGGAGTATCACTTTCTATCTTTTCTAAGGACCGGCTGTCTGCCGGCCGCAGCAATATGTCGCCATCGCCTCCTGTCTTGCCGGCCTCTAGGAGGACCACAAGGCGGATGGCGAGGACAGGGATGAGGATGAGCTCGCTGTTGTCTTTCATTAGCTCGATCCATTGGCCATCGATATACGTCACCGTGCCTGTATCTCGGTATCCCTGACCACTATTATAATGAATCGTAACGCGCGCATCCTGATACTTCCGAAGCGGAAGGGACGGACGGCGAGCAATCTCACCAGAAGCCGATTGTCCGTCGGTCTCCGGAATGCGAGCCAACTCTTCGCTCATAGCGCTTTTGTTCGCTCCATCGAAGTCAATGCGGCCGGATCTCGGGCCATGTCGCAAATTCTCGTACGAACGCAACCACCTCTTGTACCGCCGCCGAGAAAAGCGCCTCTCCCTTATCCGTCGAAGCGATCTCCGGATGGCCGAAAGCGCCGGTCTCGCTTAATTGATCGAATCCACGGGGGACGTCGACTCGGCTGGGCCGGCTGAAGTCGGGGCAGTAAAACGCCGACTCGAACGTAATATTCGCCCCTCGCGCGGCTTCCATTTTCACCAGTTCCGGGCGAAGTTGGAGGATCATGCTGGTCTCTTGTTCGCAGGCATGAGTCACCATCTCCTCTTGAACGTTCGTGATGGCCGCCACCTGCGCGGCGGCTATCGTCCACCAACTGCTGAACGCAAGCCATAGATCGGGCTTATCTCGATGCCGCATATGCGCGTCGTAGATCGCCATGCGTCCGGGAGTGATATTTCCGCCGTGCGCGTTCAGCAAAAAGATACGTCGGAAGCCCGCCTTGATCGCACTCTCCATCATATCGACCAGTACGTCCACATAAACACTGTTGCTGATACTGATCGTCCCCGGAAACGCAAGGTGATGGTCCGACGCGCCCACCCAGAGCGTGGGCAGAAAGACCGCCTCATCCCTAAGTTCGGTTTCCGCGCGCCGCGCGATCTCCGTTCCTATCATCGTGTCGGTGAGCATGGGAAGATGATGGCCATGCTGCTCGAGCGAAGCGAGCGGAAGCACGAGCACGCGGCCCGTCAACTCCTTCGCTTCCGTCCAGTTTCGCTCTCCTAATTGCAACGGTTCTCCTCCTGCGGGATCAAACGACCACATCCCGAACCGGCGAACTCTCAGCGCGTGCGTACAGATCTTTCCAGTCGGACGAGCCGTCGTCAGCGCGCACGTGCATGCGGACTCCCCGCTCCTGCACCGGGACGTTGCCCATATAACAATCATCCCAGCATTGCGAGAGACTTGCATAGTGTACCACGCGGCCGCCGAGCCACTTTACGCTCAGCAGGAGACGCGGCTTGGGAAACTCGTAGGGCGGCTCCATGCGGTAGCGCTGGATCGCCTCTTCATCCACCGTGATCCCCAGCCCGGGCGCCTCCGGCACACGGCCATACCCACCTTGAATAGTCAGCGGTTCCACGAGCAGGTCGTCGGCATAATTGTTCATGACATTCACCGCCGGCCACTGTGCAAACGGCAATGCCGCTCCGAGGTGGAGGGAAAGGGCGGTGGTAAGCCCGGTGCCGACCATCTGGATCCAGAACGGCTTCTCAAAGGCCGCCGCCAGTGCTCCCTGCCGTAAGATGCTTGCGACACCTCCTCCAACCACGAACCCGTCGCAGACCTCGTCACGGATCACGGTGGGGAAGGGCGGCTCTCCGAAATGCAGCGCAATCGGCCGCGTCGTCTTTTGTCGCAACTGCCGATGCCCTTCGACATCCCGCTGCATGATCGGCGACTCATAGATCGCCACACGTTCATTCTTGTCCAGTTCCTGAAGGACGGGCGCGGCGTTGCCCGCATTCAGGAGCATGTTGTTCCAGTCAAGATCCAGTCGGAAATGCGGCGGGGTCACCTGGCTGATCGCCTCTACCTGCTCGAACACGTCCCACCAGGGGCGCGCCTTGATCTTGTAGGAGGTGTAACCTCGCGCCAGAGCCTCTTTTGCCTCCTCGGCAAACGCTTCGGGCGGCATGTCGATATTCCACCACGAAATCGGGCACCACTCACGCGCACGAGGCAAATTGAACAGTCGGTAGACCGGAACCCCCAGGACCTTGCCAACCACATCATAGAGCGCCATCTGCAGACCGGCGCCCAGGGAATCGTCGCCCAAAAACTCGGCGGGATTCTTGCCCTTCACTCGCGCGATCGCTTCGTCGGAAACCTTCCGCCAGGTGTAGTGGAGGATTGTCTCGCCGTATCCAACAATGCCAGGCGCGTCGGTGGTCACGCGAATCACTTCGCTGATCGGCCACTGCCAGACTTCACGCGCGTTCCACTGCGCGCACCGCGGCGTAAGCGGCACCTTTACCACGATACGTTCGACCTCGGTGATACGAACAGATGCAGGCATCGGCAAACCTCCGGAAGACGGGATGACCCGGCGCGGTGTGGCGGACACCGCGCCGTGCGCTATTTTATCAGAGTAAGGTCCGTGACGGTGTGCATGGCCTTCTGAACGCCGGCGAGACACTCCTGGACGTAGGGAATCGGGTTGTCTTCGTGCTCCTCGTATTCGAGCGCGAGTATTCCCCGACTCTGGTAATCACTGTTTCTGAGGGCTTTCAAGAGGCTCACGATATCGAGCATGCCTTTGCCCGTTTCCGTGAACA
>JBBRKX010000423.1:0-5323 GCA_038231675.1 Chthonomonadales bacterium
AAGATCGCCTCGACATCCACATCCTCGGTTTCCTTTTGAACTTCCTTCCCTGATCGGTCGCATTTCTACTCGGTACAAAAGCCCGAGCCGGCGATACCCTTTTCCGCGCAAATAAGATGACGGCGTCCCCCGTATTATTATCGGGATTTCGCATCATTATATTACGGCCAAATGACAACCCTGTTTCACAATTTTGTAAATCCAGGAACCGATCGCATAACGAATACAAAGTTTTCGCGTATCACGGTTACCTATAATCGGGATACGGGCGTGCAGGGTAAAATTCCAGAACAACAAATAATTGAAAAGAGGGCAAACGTGATAATCGAGGGCAAGTCGGTCGCTTCAAACGCGCTCATGTGCGTCGAGCATGGCGTGTGGACTCCCGTGCCGGATCCCCCACCCTCCGCACCGGAAAAGTTCATTCTTAAGCTTCGAGAGGTGGATATTGCCGAGCGTGATCGGATCAAAAAGTCCGGCGCGATGAGCTTTCATCTTACAGGATGTACGGGCGATTACGAAAATCATGCGCCGCAAACGGCGGTCGCGCAGGCGATGATCGATCAGTGTGGCGGCAAGTCCGACGCCGATCCCGCTCCCTCGTTTTTCTATCACCTCGGCGACATCACGTACAAACCCGACGCGGAAGTAGACCCGCACACAGGCGATACCTTATCCACGTCCGGAGAGGATCGACCGGGCGAAGATTACGAGCAACGCTGGAAAGACCAGTTCTACACGCCATACGCAAAGTATCCGCGTCCGATTTTTGCCGTGGCCGGCAACCATGATGGCAAACAAGCGGCGATCCCGCATTTTATGCGCCATTTTTGCCCCGAAACAAATCCGACCAAACAAGACAACCACCAAAACCGGCCAAACGTGGCTCAGCCCTACATCTACTGGCGACTGAACACTCCTATTGCGGACTTCCTCGGACTATACACCAACGTGGCAAATGGCGGCATTCTCGACGATCCGCACGATCCGGACACCCCGCAGTATAACTGGCTGGTGAATCAATTGACCGATATCAAGCGGAGGAACGCGGCCAAGAAGCGTCCGAAAGCATTGCTGCTTATGCTCCATTACCCGCCGTACTCCGGAGCGTCGAACTTCGCCGAGCGTGGCAATCCCCGCCTTGGTCCTACGGAAGCGATCGCTGCGGAACCGATTGGAAACCTGCTTCAGAAGGCTTTCAAACAGGCGGGCGTCCGTCCGGACGCGGTTTTCTCAGCCCATGCGCATCTCTATCAGCGCCTTACCTATACCTATGCGGACGGCCGCCAGATACCCTATCTGGTTGCGGGAAGCGGAGGACATACCGTCGAGAAGCTGCTCAAAAAATGTAATGGGGAGACGGCAGGAGCAGAACCTGAACGACATTTCAAAGCCGTTCTCCCTCCCAAAGCTGTGCTCAAGGGTGGCGACACCGTCCGGGTGCATGCCGTAAATGACGAACATTTCGGTTTTCTTCGGGTCACAATAAGGCCGGGCAAGCTTACAGGCGAATTCTACACCGCGTATCCGGACCCTGTCAGATCCGTCGATAAATTTGAACTGGACCTTCTATCGCATAGAATGCGTTAAGCATAAACAGCATGGCGAGCGTTGCGTGAAGGAAGAGCGCTTCTCCCACAGGGTGAGCGGAAGCGCACCCTGTGTGAGAGGAAAGATATAGGAAGAAAGGGAGGCGTACAGGCGGGCCTATTTCTTCAGCGCGTCGTACTTCTTCCCAACTACGTCCCAGTTCAAAACGTCCCACCAGGCCGCGAGATAGTCAGGTCTGCGGTTTTGATATTTCAGGTAGTAGGCATGCTCCCAGACATCGACGCCGAGCAGGGCAGTCTTGCCCTCGCTGATCGGGTTGTCCTGATTGGCCGTGCTCATCACGACAAGCTTGCCGTCCTTATCGGCCACCAGCCAGGACCAGCCGCTGCCGAACCGCTTCGCCCCCGCCTCGTTCACCTGTTTCTTGAGGTCTTCGAAGCTGCCAAAGGTGGAGGAGATCGCCGCCGCGAGCGCGCCGGTGGGCTGCTTGCTGCCGCCCGGCGTCAATATCTCCCAGAAAAAGGTATGGTTCACATGGCCGCCGCCATTGTTGCGCACCGCAGCACGAATGGCTTCGGGAAGCGCGTCAAGATTGGAGATCAGCTCCTCCGGTGACTTGCTTTGCAGGTCGGGATGGTCCTTCAGAGCGGCGTTTAGATTGTTGACATAGGCGGCATGGTGCTTGTCATGATGGATCTGCATGGTCTGCGTGTCAATCGTCGGCTCAAGAGCGGCATAGTCGAATGGCAGGGGGGGTAGAGTGAATTCCGACATGGAAATGGTTCCTTCCTGGGTGTGTGGTATCCAATCAGATTATCCGGCGCGCCGCACGTGGCGCGCCAGTATCGCTTTCGAGCTACTGTTAGCCCATGGGCGGCTCTATTCCTGCCATAATGCAGCGGGTAACGTGAGAATAACTGGAGCAATCACCCACGTGGAGGAACAAAAATCTCGGCCATCAACGACGCAATGGGCCCTTATGCCCTCTGGCAGGCCATCGAGCCATTCCTGAAATCGACGCCTTCCATCGCATGGCGCTACGGTATGACAGGTGCGTTCGCGATGCGGAGTACACACGCCATCACGCTTGCGGACCTTCGGGAATTGCTGTTGCCGGGCCTGGAATCGCTTGGCGTGTCCACCGCACTGATCGCGCTGACGCCTGCCTCCCCTCTCGCATCATTGGAATCGCCCCTGGAATCGCCCCTGGAATCGCCCCTGCATGTATTCAGCGCCAAACGAGTCGCGCTCTTTTGCTTTAAGGAAGAGGATGTGGCAGAGTCCGAATCCATGCCCGAAGAAGAGACCTGGCTGTCAGATACGCAGGGCCTGAGCAACCAGCGCGCTCTCACTTCGGCTACGCCAGATTGGCCCGCTGCTCTCGCGGTCGATGCTCAGGGAGAGCGTGCGGAAGGAGCCGATGCGTTCCTTACCCCGTATACCCACGCCGTGGCCTTCACACGTGCAACCCGAAAGGGCAAACGGCGGGACAATCTGAGGAGTGCCCTCCTGCATTGGATCGCTTACCACGATGCGTATCCTGATCGACGGTTCACCCCCGGCCCGGAGGATGCCCTCTTACGCACAATGGCCGCGGAGTTTCTCGCCCTTATGGCAGGCAAACAGCGAGATTATACGCATTTGAGATTGCACCGTGCTGCCGACAGGTTGGCCTCCAACGAGATCGATTCAGCGATGATCTCCCTAAAAGAAGCTGCTTTTCGCCAAATTGGACTGCCGACTGCGGTAGAACATGCTCTCACTTCCTCGCCGGAAGAAAGACTGAGCGACACCGAGCGGCGCGAGCTGATCTATCTGGCGCGTGCCGGGACTCTCTGTTTAAAAGTCATGGCCGCCCGTCGCCTCTCCACCGAGCGGCATCATTCCGATGTGGAGCGCACACTTGATCAACTCCGTCAATCTCCCCATCCCTGGGTGCGCGCCATAACCTTCGCTCCCTAAACCCCACATCTCCCACTCCGGGACTTCCAGGCCCTCACCCCTAAACCCCGCCTCCCAGGACCCTCATACCCTAAATCCCTTTCTCCCTGGATTCCCGAACTGCGTTCGGCGGGAGAGAGGGATAGGGACTCAGGTCACTCCTTCCCCGTAGGGAAGGGGCCGGGGGATAGGGTCGGTTAGGGAGCCTCATTCGGCGCCCTGGCATACAGGTTGGGAGCGAACGTCTCATAATAAAGATCGAGCGTGCCGGAACGCGTGCTCGTCCAGAAGATCCAGATTTTGTCCAGTACCGGATCCTTAAACGCGTTTACCTGCCCCTCATTAGTCACCTGATCTATCGGAAGCAAGACCTCCGGCGTCGATTCGAACACCGGCGGACTGTTCGGATTGTTTGGATCCGTGGAGACAGCCGCAACCGGCTCATCCGCCCACCCAATCGTGTAGGTCAGGGTGGTGTTCGCGCCGTTGTAGGTGATGTCGACGACGTTCCCCTCGTCCGCTTCCGTGAAGTAGATGCGGCCCTGCGCCCAATCCACCTCATATGGCCCCACGGGATGTCCCGTTACGGGGTGAGGCAGAACGCTCACTCCGGCGAGATTATTCACATTAACCGGATAAGGCAACTGAACAGCCAGGCGCATCGCCTTATAATACAGAGTAGAGGATCTGCCGCTGGGATCTCCCTTGCGGAACAGAACCCACAACCGATCGACCGGTGTTCCCGTATTGGCGCCATTATGCGCAATACCGGTAGGAGTATTCAGCAGGAATCGACGGTTGGGAGATCGGTCCAGGAACGCCGTGGGATACACATTGCTTCCCACGGGAGGCGTGGCTCCATGCGGCTGCAGAAGCTTAGCGCCCGCGAAAACTCCGAGGGGCACGGAACGATCGATTGTCGTGCCGTCGTGGTCCGTGTTAAGGCGCATGATCTGCGGCATGTAATCGACGAAGATGATGTCGCTCGGGTCCGGAGGCACATTTGGGAATCGGACCGTACCGGACCGTGGATCCACGATCAATCGTCCGCCCAGACTGCTCTGGTAATAGACCTGACCGGACGCCGGATCGAACTGGCCAAGCTGAGGCGGTCCCGTCACCACGGTAGCGCCGCCCTGCCCATTCAAAAGTTGCCCGACAAAGGCATTGCCCACCCTGTGATTACGGTAGACCTTGATCAGCCCATTGATATCGCCGGGTGCGAGGGCCCCATTGGCTCCGCTTCCCACCACCCAACCCGCATCACGGCTTACCCACGAGCCGGTCGCACGCCCGGTGGCCAATGTTTCCTGGCTGACTGGCGGCAAAGGCGCCAGTGCGAGAGTAACGACGTTTGGATCCGTAATGGCGGCGTTTCCAGGGGGCGTCTGGATCAGATAGCGTGTCAGCAGCGTTTCCGCCGTGTCCCGTCCATGGATCGAGCCGGTCGAGACAAGATCGACGGCGTGTTTCACATTGCCGCCGAACGTCACGGATCGGTCGATAGGATTCGCGTCGCTTTGCCAGGCAAGCGCATCCGGAACCGGCAGCTTCTGATCCAGGCTCCAGAGATACTGTCCGACGTTCTTCTGATCGGGCAGCCCGACCTTGTAATAGACGGAAGACTGCGCCTGATTGCCCGCATGCCAGAACAGGAAGAGAGCGGTCCCCGTGCCGACCTGTGTGATGAGAGGCTTCGGACTGTGTTTCACGAGTCCCGGATCGTCCGCGAACGAGCCGAGCGCTCCCACGGGCGCTCCGGTCGCCGGGTCCAACCGCACATAGTAGGTGCGGGATTCCGTTTGTTGTCCGCCGGCCGTTCGACCCCGCG
>JBBRKX010000424.1:0-5310 GCA_038231675.1 Chthonomonadales bacterium
ATCCGACAGGATAACAAACTATGTATTTTCCTGGCCCATCGTCACAAAATATCGCATTTTGCAACACAAAGTTCTGTATGGCACGCGGTACGAAACGCATCAGTTCCGCTTGCGCGAAACCGATATCAAAACGTCACACGCGACTCTCAAGGATCAACCGTCAACATGCGTTCCAACAATGGGAGCGCACGCTCAATGCAAGAACTACTCGGTTTTTCACACTTTAGGTTGTTGTGTGGGTGAGGAAATTCCTACCGGCACAGCATCTTCGTGGTTCGAACTCGGGGTCTCTCGCAAGGCCTCAGTATTCTACTTTAGCTTTGCCGATTTGTCAAGGCCATCGATTAAGATAGTTTTGATCCTCAGCGCGCCAACGTATCAACTAGAAGCCTGCATAATATACCCCCTTCAACCCCGACTGTCAAGAGCGATTTCTAAACTTTACGCACGCAATGGACCCCGCTTCCCAAAATAATTCCAGCATGTTTACTCGTTAGGACCATGCCCGCTCCAGCCGAAATTCAGTGTACCGGCGCAAACATGGCCGGAAGACCAATCTGCCGTTTCAACGAAAAGGCAAATCAGGCGAAAGCCGGAGACGCAAAGTTACGGGCCTTACCCTCGCCTTGAGCGAGATTGGCCGCCGAACCACCGAAAGGAGCATCTATTTTAGAGAAGGAACCTTCGCATGAAACTCGGTAATACGCCAATTACCCACGTCCTGTACAAGTCGATCGCGCTTGCCGGCATTGTATCCGCAGCTCTGTTGCCAGCCGGAGGAGCGCACGCTCAAACTCTGTTTCATTTACTCAATGACCAGACCAATACCGAGAACATCCAGGTGACCGACAATGGGGGTACTAAATTCACCAATACCGCCGTCGGCAGATACAGTGTCACTCTCGGCAACGGACCGACCATAAATGCATGGTGTACTGATGCAACGCACAACATCTCGTTCGATGGTACTTACCAGGCGAACATTAACCATCACGTTTCCGACGCAACCGGACCTTTGACGGGCAGTTATTATAATGGGGGACTGAGTTCCGCGCTGAGTTCCGGCACGGATTACGTTTCACCGGCGCCCGCAAACGCCACGGCACGAGCGGACGGAGCTGCTTATCTGATCGACTCTTTTTTGAACTCGACCGCTGTCACGTTCAGCAAAAGCGCGATCGATACAAACTTCAAAGACAATATGGCAGCTCTGCAAATGTCCATCTGGGACATTGTCCAGGACGGCGGCGATGGACTCGCCACCGGCACACTGCAAGCGAAAGGAGAAAACGCCAATCTGGATGCTCTCGTGGCATATTACGAGGGTCTCGCAGGGCAGCATAGTGCATATACTTCGCAAACAACGACATGGATACAGGCGCCTGTGGATGCTAAGGGTGCGCACCTTCAGGATTTCGCGACCTCCTCCGTCCCGGAGCCCGGCTCCGTGGCGATGCTCGCCGGACTGTTTGTCTCCGGATCCGGCATGGTATTCCGCCGCCGGAACCGTACTGCAAAAGCATGACCGTACGTACATCCTGCCTGGGACCCTCCGCATCGACGCGGAGGGTTTTTGGCATCGGAAACATATTGAGTTTTGTTTGAGATCGTCCTCTCGCTCATCTGCCTCCCTTCGATATACAATGTAAGTGCTACAAAGTAAGCGCGCTTCAATCTACATAGGGATTTCGTGAATGCGCGTCGAATTTGGCGCATATCGAAGCAATGTACGCTTCCGGCTCCGGAAGCGTACATTGCGTTCCACATTAAAGGACTCAACCATTCCATGAACACCCACTTTCAATTCTCCGCCGGCGTTTGGAATCTTCATCCCGGAGCCGATCCATTCGGTCCTCCCGTCCGACCGGAGCGGGAGTTTGCCGAGAAGCTTCAATGGCTTCAGAAACTTGGCTTCCAGTATGTCCAGCTTCATGATGATGATGCGGTTGGGATGGATGTTCCCGCCTCGGAATTAATATCGTCATGCCAGGCTCTCAAACGCTTGTGTGACGATCATGGATTGAAAGTCGAATTCGTTGCCCCCCGCCTTTGGGAGGATATACGGTTCGCGGACGGTGGAATCACCTCCAATAACGCACAATCGCGGGCGCTCGCACTGGACCGAGCCCACCGCTCCATCGACATCGCAAATGAGCTTGGAACCGATCGCATCGTCCTCTGGCCCGCGCGAGAAGGCACGTATGTGCGTGAATCCAAGGATGCGCTTACGGCGTTCGACCGATTGCTCGAATATATCAACGCAATCCTTTCCTATGATCCCAAAATGCGCATCCTCGGTGAGATGAAACCCAACGAGCCGATGGACCTTATGTATCTCCCCAGCACCGGCCATATGCTGGCGCTTGCTTATAAATCGAACGATCCGTCACGCGTCGGCGCGCTCATCGAATCGGCGCACTGCATCCTGCTCGGATTGGATCCGGCGGATGAAATGGCCTATGCACTCTGGCATGACAAACTCTGGGGAGTCCACCTTAACGACCAAAACGGCCTTAAGTACGATCAGGACAAAACTTTCGGCAGCGTAGACATACGCAGAGCCTTCAATTCCGTCGATGTCCTGGTGCGTAATGACTACGGCAAAAATGGAGAGGTGATTGGACTGGATGTCAAGGCGATGCGTACGCAGCCCCATGAACTGTCCTGGAAGCATCTTGCGAATAGCAAGGAAATCTTTGAACGCCTGGTGGAGATCTCCGCAAGAATAGATAGGGAAGAATGGCAGTCCTACATCGCGGCACAGGATTATGAAGGATTGGAGTTGTTCATCCTTCGCAACCTGCTTCGGCTATCCTGACTTTAGCAGGACATGCATAGGACACCAAAAACTGCATTTGACCCTGCTCATTTTCGCGGTTATAATAGTGCATGCAACCTGGCAAATTCATTCTCTTTCCGTTCTAATATGCCTCTCTATCAGGCACGAGGATCCGATGGAACGTTTTATTCTTCGAACACGCTGGTTTCAAAGCGCATTGTCCTCTCTATTGGCCATGCTGATCTGTGCCTGCGCTATGACCACGGGGTCTGCCTCCCGCCCCAGCCGCGTCAAACCCGTCAGCTACCAGCATCAGGTTTGGCCTATCCTGCAGGCGAAATGTCAGGGGTGTCATCAACCCGCTTCGCCAGGGGGAAAGTTAAGCGTCACCAGTTTTTCTGACTTCGCGAAAGGGGGGGAGCACGGCCCCGCTTATCAGCCCGGCAAACCTGAGCATAGTGCCGTCATGGATAACCTGACCGGAGTCAAGACATTGATGCCGAAAGGCGGCCCGGCCCTTGTGGCTTCCGACATCGCCTTGATACGTCGGTGGATCAGCGAGGGTGCAAAAGATGACACCGTTGCGAGTAAGGACCCCATCGATCAGGCCCATCCACCGATATACTCCCTTCCTCCCGTGATCGCCTCCCTCGCCTATTCACCGGACGGGCAGACTATTGCGGTATCGGGATACAGAGAGATTCTCCTCCATCGCGCAGATGGTTCCGGCCTACGCGCGCGACTGGTCGGACAGTCTCAGAAGATCGAGTCGATCGTTTATTCCGCCGACGGAAAACTCCTGGCCGCAGTGGGCGGCGACGCAGCGCTTTTTGGAGAGATCCAATTCTGGAACCCAGCAACAAACAAACCGATTAACGCCGTCAAGTCTACATTCGACACAATCTTTGGTGGTTCGCTCTCACCAGACGGAAAGCTACTCGCTTTCGGAGGCGCGGATAACTCTGTCCGCGTCGTTTCCGTTCCTGACGGCAAGCAGATTATGCGGCTCGACAACCATTCCGACTGGGTGTTCGCGACGGCGTTCGCACTGGACGGCAAAAACGTGTTGAGCGTGAGCCGAGATCAGGCCATCAAACTGACGCTCATCGATGGCGCATCATTTATAGATGACATCAACACCCACTTCACTGCCTTACGCTGCCTCGTTCGTAACCCGAAGGTAGATCAGGTCGCGTGCGCAGGCGACGATGGTATTCCGCGAATCTACAAAATCTTCCGGACGGAGGCGCGGACCATGAACCAGGAAGACCACAATCTCATTCGCGCCTTTGAAAAACAACCCGGTCCTTCGACTGCACTGGCGTTTAGTTCCGATGGCGCCCAGCTTGCGGTCGGCGGCGAACAGGGCATAGTGAACATTTATAACGTGGCCGATGGAAAGTTCGTAACCACCCTTCAGGAGAAGAAGGGAGTGATTTTCGCGCTCGCATTCCAGCCGGATGGAAAACGCATTGCGACGGGCGGCTTCGACGGCCATGTCCGGCTATACAACTTGCCCGGTGGGGTTCTCGTTAAGGATTTCGTGCCGGTTCCGACAGGCAACCCGCGCCGGACGACCGCCTCACTGACGCACACACCACATTAAGAGTGCCTGATTCATCCGATCCTGCCAAGCTCTGAAGACAGGTTCTAATTTTGCAAATGATGAATAAAATGATCGCATTTCCGGACAAACTTGCAACAATGGGGCGCGCCCCTACTCATAATAGGAAACAGCATTTGCTCAATACGCTTGCCCACGTCTAATTGATCCGGCAGGAAAGCGACAGGAACGATGTCCCAGAAGCTTTTAATTCGTAATCTTTCTTTCACAATGGCGCTGTCGCTACTTGCAGTGACCTATATGCAGGTAGCCATGAGCGAGGAAACCAGCGCGAAACGGCCTCTTCTACCGAAGGTGACTCGCCTGATCGTCCAGCCTTCCACGCTTACTCTAGAAGATGCGCGCGATTCACGGTCCTTTATCGTGACAGGCCAGACTGCGGCGGGCTATAGCGCGGACCTATCGCCAATCGCTTCCGTCCGAGCCGCATCCGGCATCGTGCGGATCGGTTCCGATGGGTATGTCTACCCGGTCAAGGCGGGAACGACCTCACTGATCGTGACCGCGAATGGACTCCATACGGTCGTTCCGGTGACGGTTAAGACCATTGCGTCCCCTCCGGTTTCCTTTGTGCGCGAGGTCATGCCTATTATTAGCAAGGCCGGCTGCAATGCAGGCTTGTGCCACGGATCGGCCAAAGGCAAAAATGGTTTTAAGCTCTCCTTACGGGGATATGACCCGGATTACGATCATCATGCGCTGTGTGACGATGTCCTCGGGCGCAGATTCAACCGGTCCGATCCTGCCCAGAGCCTGATGCTCCTGAAGCCGACCGGGGCGGTGCCTCATCGCGGTGGTATTGTGTTCAAAACGGATTCGGCCTACTACTCCCTCCTGAAACGCTGGATTAGCGAAGGCGTCCCTTCAGATGCCGAGCGCGTCAAGCGGGTCAGCCGGCTGGAAGTCC
>JBBRKX010000425.1:0-5304 GCA_038231675.1 Chthonomonadales bacterium
AGATCATTCATGGGACCAAGGATGTCGGGCGGCTGAAATTAACGTCCGCGATGGACCGGATTAAAGACATCAACCCGCATGTCGAGGTCATCGGATACGAGGATCGCTTCACGTCCGACAACGCGATGGATATCGTCCGGCCCTACGATCTCGTGATCGACGGAACCGACAACTTTCCGACGCGCTATTTGACGAACGACGTCTGCGTTCTTTTGAACAAGCCGAACATTTACGGATCGATCTTCCGATTCGAAGGGCAGGCATCGGTCTTCTGGGCGGAGCGCGGGCCCTGCTATCGCTGCCTCTATCCGGAGCCGCCCCCCCCGGGACTGGTGCCGTCCTGCGCCGAAGGCGGCGTGCTGGGCGTGCTGCCCGGCATCGTCGGCTGTATTCAGGCAAATGAGGCGATCAAGCTCATCCTTGGAGTGGGAACCCCGTTGATCGGCCGACTGCTTCTGTTCAATGCGCTCAAGATGAATTTCCGGGAACTGAAGCTGAAGAAGGATCCAAACTGCCCGATTTGCGGCGAGCATGCAACGATCCATGCGCTGATCGATTACGAAGAGTTCTGCGGAATTCGCGGAGAAGAGACGGAGCCTCAAACCGTGGAAGCAACCGAAGAGATTACCGTCCGAGAGCTGAAGGCGCGCATGGATCGCGGCGAGAAGCTAACCATCATCGATGTGCGGGAGCCGCACGAGTACGCGATCGCCCGTATCCCCGGCACACGCCTGATCCCGCTGGGTCAGATTGCGGAACGGTCTGGAGAGCTGGACCCGAACCAGGAGATCATCCTCCAATGCCGGTCCGGGAAGCGAAGCGCGGACGCCCTCTATCAACTGAAGCAAAAGGGGTTCACAAAGCTTAAGAACCTTGTCGGCGGCATCACCGCCTGGAGCGATGAAATCGATCCCAGCGTTCCTAAATACTGAGCGACGTAGTTAGGGTGCGTTTATGGTTTGTTCGAGGGAGGCTCCGCCAGGGCCTCCCTCGTTCTCTTATGCTGGTAGGCGAACAGGTTCTCAAGCTCGCGACGGACGAAGATCTCGTCCGCCAATACGCCCAGGATTCCTAACGGCATTTTGTAGCTTACACGGTCGATCATGCGGGTCCGATTGGGACCAAGCGGAAGAAAAAGATGCTGATGTTCCCATGCGCGCAATGGGCCGCGCGGCGCAACCTGACGATTGACGAAGCTGCGCGGCGGATCATATTCGATGATTTCGGTTTCCAGGCTCATGCGAATGCCAAATCGGCGAAACCGCAACAGATACACCGCGCCTGGGCCCATGGGAGGGACGTCGCCTTCTAAACGGGCGAATAGGTGAGGCGGCGTCACGCTCAAATAAGAATTCGGATCTTGATGGAATGCCCAGACCGTTTCCAGTGGCGCATCGAGATCGCATACATAGTCTGGCAAATTCAACCCCCGTTAGGCCAGGTCATAGACCGGCGTGAGCGTCACCTCGTCCGGCGGACGGTCCGCGCTCAAGAGAGAAAGTATCTTCGCGGTTGTGCCGAGTGTGTACTCCGATTCGCCACAATCCTGACAGACGTCTGCGGGGACGTTGCGAAGGATGGCGAAACGAGTCTTCGATCTCCGTAACAGGAACGTAACAGGAACATTCAAACTGATTCCTCCGCAGCGCGGACAGAGGACGGTACTGGTGCGGGACATAAAAACATTCTCCTTTCGTGAGGACATCTCCATTATTCACCGGATTTAGCGATGTTGCGACCCAAACTGTGCGTGCGTTTCGAAAAGTGCGCGAAAACTGGTATTATTGCCTGTCCTGAATGGACCAAATATGCCTGGCGGACGCCGGGGTTGTGCTGCGCTGCGTTTTTCGACTATACTATTTCATGCAGATTTGCTTGATCTCGCTCGCCGTCGCCAGCAGGAGCTATCCAGGGATGGCGTAGCGAGTTACAGTAAGGAATGACTCATTCGTCCGTTCCTTGGCGGATGGCAACCATAGAGGGAGAAGAGACCAATGATCGTACCTACCCGTACTCTGTTCGAGCATGCTTATGGCAAGTATGCTCTCGGAGCCTATAACATCAACAATCTCGAGCAGACGATGGGATTGTTCCAGGGCGCCATGGACTCGCAGGCCCCCTTTATTATTCAGCTTTCCAAGGGCGCACGCGGCTATACCGATAAGAGCATGCTCGAGGCGCTGATCCGCGCGGCGGACGTGCTATGGCCCGACGCGCTTTTCGCGGTGCACCTCGATCATGGCGACGAGCAGACCTGTTATGAGTGCATCGAAAGCGGATTTTACTCCTCCGTCATGATCGATGCGTCGCATCATGACTTCGCGGAAAACGTCGCGATCACCAAGCGCGTGGTGCAGGCCGCGCACGCACGGGGCATTTCGGTCGAGGCCGAACTCGGCATGCTCGGCGGCGTCGAGGAAGATATCCAGATCGACGAAAAGAACTCCTGCCTTACCGATCCGGAAGAGGCGCTGGAGTTTGTACAGCAGAGCGGCTGCGACTCGCTTGCCTGTGCCATCGGCACCAGCCATGGCGCGTACAAATTTTCCGGCGGCCAGGGCATACACTTCGACCGTGTCGAGGCGATCCAGAAGAAGCTGCCGAACTACCCGCTTGTGATGCATGGCTCCTCCTCGGTCCCACAGGATGAGGTCGAGCGAATCAACGCGGCCGGCGGCGAGATCCGTGGCTCCAAGGGCGTCGATCCGGCTCAGTACTTGCCGGCCGCGAAATTGGGCGTCTGTAAGGTCAACATCGACACCGACGGACGACTCGTATGGACGCGCGTTCATCGTGAGTTCTTCCGCGACAAGCCGGGCGACTTCGACCTTCGGGGCCCGGGCAAGCTCTTCATGGCGGCGTACGCCAAGTTCATTGCGAGTCGCAACGAATATCTGGGTTCCGCAGGCCAGTTGAGCGGCGCCCGCGAACATGCGATGAAGAAGTAAGTCGCGTTCGAACCGAAATGACGATTGGCCGCCTGGAGATTTCCGGGCGGCCGTTTGCATTTTTCTCTACTGGTGGAAGCATAGGGGCCGACCCATGTCTGTAAGCAAGACGATGTCAGCGGAAATAATCGGACGCATCGATCGCATTGCGCCTACGCTAAGACCGGTGGGAAAGCCGGTGATGAAGCAGCGCTGGCACGATCTGCTCTTTTTGCATTGGGAAGTCGACCCCGAAGCGATCGCGCGGCTGCTGCCACCCGGCATCTCCGTCGATACCTTTGACGGCAAAGCCTATGTGGGGCTGGTCCCGTTTGGAATGACCGGCGTGCGGCCCGTCTGGGCTCCCTCCGTTCCACCGTTGTCCAATTTCCTGGAAACCAATGTCCGAACTTATGTCCACCGGTCCGGAAGCGACCCGGGCGTCTGGTTTTTCAGCCTGGATGCGGCGAACCCTATCGCGGTCCAGATCGCCCGTTCTAAATGGAGGTTGCCTTATTTCCATGCCCGCATGGCGCTGACGCGAAGTCCGGCCGACGCGGCTGCCCTGAGCGAGCCCCGGGCGCAAGGGGAACAGACGCTCTCGTACCGGACGGAACGCAAGGGCAATGGGATCACGCCCGCCGGCTGTGAGGTCGCATACACGCCGCTCAGCCCGGTCGCGCCCGCGCACCCCGGCACGCTGGAGCATTTTCTCGTCGAGCGGTATATCCTGTATGCCTCCCGGAACGAACAGCTCTGGTCCGGTCAGGTGCATCACGGCGCGTATCCTGTTCAGCAAGCGATCGTGCATGCGCTGCGCGAGACTCTGGTCGCGGCCGCCGGGATCGCCCATGGCGATGAGATGCCCCTGGCGCATTATGCGCGGGAAGTGGTGGTGGACATTTTCCCACTCAGGCCTATCGTCTGACGCGGCGGTAGCACAACGATTAGGAAAGGAGCGTCCTTTGAGCCTGGAACGTTTGTTGGATTTGTCTGAAGGACCGGCGTCGGCCGAAGCGCTTTACACGCACATCGATTGGCCCGCCCCCCCCGCCGACAGACCGTATCTCTTCATCAATATGGTGTCCACGGTGGACGGAAAGATCGTGATCGGACGCGAAGGCGGACCTGCCGCTGGGGTAGGCGGCCCCACGGATCAGAAGCTGTTCCGGCGCTTGCAGACGGTTTGCGACGGCGCGATGATCGGGAGCGGAACATTACGCGCCAGCAATGTGATCTATCCCAGCGATAAGCCGCGTTTCGTCGTGACTCGCACCGGCGCATTGCCGATTACAAACCGATTCTTTACGGATGCGCCCGACAAGGTGTATGTATTGGCCCCGGAGGATCTTCCGGACGCCGCGGCGACCGCTTTATCTTCGGTGGCGACGGTTCTGCGGTTTGGTTCTTCCGGGGTGGATCTACGGCTCGCCTTGCGGCATCTCCGTACGCAACTGGGCATTCGAACGCTTCTTTGCGAAGGGGGAGCGGATATAAACGACCAGCTTATCCGGGCGAGCCTCGCGGATGAGCTTTTTCTCACCATCGCGGCGAAGATCAAGGGCGGAACTCTGCCGACCCCGGTAACCGGAGAGGGGTTTCCACCCGGAAAGTTCCAGGCGCTCGATCTGATTTCGGTCTACCATGATGCGAGCGAACTCTATCTGCGTTACCGTATCGAACACGCGTAGTGAAGAGGAAAATACGCAGGGAACGACCATTATGGAAAATGATCCGTGGACTGTATCTATTGATGAATTCGGAACATGGCTCTGCGAACACACCGATGAGGCCGGCCATACTGCCCTTTCGACGCGTTTGAACGCGGCCAACGGAAAGGTCGACTCGTTTTCGACACGTCCCGATCGTCTGCACTGTCCAGACTGTGGGACCTTATGGCGCGTCTGGGAGAGCCGTGGCGTCGCAAAATACTATATCGAATATCCATGTCAACCAATCCCGCCGCCTTCAGGACCGCCCGTATCGAACTTCTGCCGGGCACGTTGGAAAGACATTGACCACATCGTCGCTGCCGTAAGCCAGGCGTTTCCTGACCTTACTGTCAGTCAGCATCAATACGTGCATCCGCCAGATGACGAAGGAATCTGGTGGTGCGGCCTGCCGGGACTCAGGGACAACGTTCAAATCGAATCCTGGAATGGGATGGGTCCGCTCTCTGTTGAGACGGACGATCCGTATTGCGCGAACTCTGGTGAAGCTGCCACAGCCGAGGAGGCCATCGACCTCATCACGGAGCGTATTAAGCGATACAGAGTAACGATGGGTAACGGTTGAAACCATGTCGTCAGCAAGCGGTTATAGCCAGCGAATGAATTCACGCCTGCAAGAGTATCTAGAAGCGCGGCCGAAAAGCCCA
>JBBRKX010000426.1:0-5303 GCA_038231675.1 Chthonomonadales bacterium
CGCAGGTCTTCGCACAGGGCACGCATCAGCGTTTCGTTTTTGGCGGGGTTTGTGCTTCGAATATCGTCCACGGGCTCGACGATACCGGTCCCGAAGCAGCGCGCCCAGTAGCGATTGACGATATTCTTTGCGAACTCATCCTGCTTGACGATCCAGGCAGTGGCTTTGATCCGACGGTCCTCATCCTTGCCGAAGGCCAGATCCGTGTGATCCAGTGGGCGCGGGGACATCTTCTCGCCGGTGCGTGGCTGACGCACGTCTCCGCTTGCGGTCGCGGCAAGCTGTTCCGGCACGCCGTCATCGCTGTCGCCCTTGCCGGTCACCTGCTGCCAGAGCGCGGTGAAATGATAATAGTCGTCCTGCGTATAGTGTTCGGTCGGATGGTTATGGCACTTAGTGCACTGGATCCGAGTGCCCAGAAACACCTGGGAGACAATTTCCCCGGTCGCTTCGGGAGCGCGGACCCAGAATGCTTCGTTGGATTTTTGCGGCGATCTGCTTACGAAAAACAGTCCGGCGCGATTTGCATCGAGATCCCCCTTTGCGGTGAGGATATCGGTGACGATCTGATCCCACGGGCGGTTTGCATTGAACTGCTGGGTGAGCCAGTCCTGCATCAGCATGGCATATTTGCGGTGCATGTATTCGCGCCGCAGGACAAACAGGTCCCCAAACTTCAAGGCCCAGACCTGTCCATATTCCGGACGTTTGAGGAGTGCGTCGATCAGTTTGTCGCGCTTCGTCGGGGAAGTATCGTTTAGAAACGTGACCGTTTCCTCCGCAGAAGGCAGGGTTCCGAGGGCGTCCACGTAAGCGCGCCGCAGAAACTCTTGATCGGAGCAGAGGCCGCTTGGCTCGATGTGAAGCTGCTTCAGCTTGGCGTTGACCAGATCATCGACATAGTTGTTCCGGGCTTTGTAGGCCGCATCGGAGACCTTTTGATCCAGGGGCGCGGCGACGCGGAGCACGGCGACCTTGTCCATGTACTTCGCCGTGATCGCCGTCTCTCCAGCGCGCTGTAGGGCGATCAGGCCCGTTTCGTCCACGGTGGCGATCGCCACATCATTGGTGTTGTAGATCGCGCGTCCCGTGACGTCCTCGACGCGTCCGTCTGTGAAGGTTGCGCGTGCGAGGAGGCGCTGCCTGTCTCCGGGATGCATCTGCCGATCTCCGGGAAGCAGTTCCAGCTTTGCGAGAGGCGCTTCCTTGCCGGTGGGGCCTGGCGCGCCTTCCTGGATCCAGCCAAGCAAAATATTGTATTCGCGCGACGCGACCTCGAACCGCTTGCCGCCGCGATGTGGAGTTTGCATCAAAGGCTTGCGCAGAAAAAGGCTTTGTTCCGGGACTTCGCGCGAAAGGCGCCGGCCGCCGAGTTGGCGTGTGATGGAAGCGAAATCGATTTCCGGCGCATAACCACGCAGGCTGAGCCGAAACCCACCCTTGCCCGATGCCGCGCCATGACACGTACCCTGGCTGCATCCCATGCGCGAGAGGACCGGAACGACATCATCTACAAATGAGATGGAAACCGGTTGGCGCGCCTGAGTTGTCTTGACGCGCACCGTCGCTGTCTTCCCCCGCCATCGCGCCGTGATGACCGCCTGGCCATCCTGCACCGGCCGTACTTCGCCTGCGCGTGAGACCACAGCGATACCGGGTTTGGAAGAAACGAAAGCGGCCGCATCCGTAATATCCTGCCGTGTCCCATCGGCAGAGACGGCGGCCACAAGGAGGCGTTGTGTCGCGAGCGGACCGGTCAGCGAAATCGTTGTAGGACACGTCTCAAGGCCGACTATCCGAGAGGCAACAGAGGATGGCACGGCCCCATGCAGGACATGTGTGGACGCATGTGCCATCAGTGGGAATATGATTGCCATCAAACCAGCAATTATCGCCGGCAGTCTTCGCATAATGGACCTGATCGAAAAAGTTCGTGGGACGATGCTATGCATTGCGTTCCCGCACCCCTAGATAGACAGAAAGGAACGCGTGTTGTTGCAGAAATACGAAAATATGGCCGGGTGTGCACGCGAATTTAGCGATGAAGCAAATCTGTCCTCGCCTAGATTAGTATACAGCAATTAGAGCGATGACACCATTCGGTCAGGAAAATTTGGGAGGTACATAAGACTGCTTTCTGTACAGGTCACACTGTGAGGTATATCACACCTACTATGTGAGAAAATTCATATCGTGTTTTGTCAACATCCGCTATGATGAAAGAAGATTCTCCCGCCCAACTTTCCAATAATTCTGCTAGGCTGGGAAGGCGTGAGGGGAACGTGTTTGTGGTTACAATCTTTGCTGATTGGCTGTTGGTCCACGGTTTGTTTCTCTTAGTTGTTTTGAGGGAAGGTAAGTTTGTAATCGAATGCCGCTGCGTTTAGCGCCGGTCCTTCTCATTTTCACAGCCTCGCTTTTCTGGAGCGGCCCAACTGCTGTTACGGCCGCCCCTGGCAATTTGCCGTCTTGTCCGCCTCGTCATTTCCCTTTAGGCATGTGTGCGAAATCCTGCCTGGTTCCTCCATTGGCTTACCCTATCGGTAGGTTTGTGCTCGTGCGCCAGGGCGAGGACCTCGGGGTCGAAGGAAAGCCCACCATCTGCATCGATCCTGGACATTCTCGTGCCACCATTGGCGCAGCCGGCAGACTGGTGACCGAGGTCAAGGTCGCGTGGGACGTAGCGCTTCGTCTGAGAACTATCCTAGATCACGATGGATACAATGTCGTCCTCACCAAGCAGAACCAGGACGAGAACGTGCGCAACGAGGACCGTGCCGGGACGGCGAACCGCGTCCATGCCGCGCTTTTTCTCAGGCTTCATTGTGATGCAGGCAGGGATACCGGCGTCGCTACGTTTTATCCCGCGCGTCAGGGCGTAAAAGGGGGAGTCCGCGGCCCGAGCAAGCAGGTGATCGCGGCCAGCGGGCGTTGCGCCCGCCTCTTTCATCCCGCGATGGTGCAGGCGTTGCGCGGGCATCTGCGCGACCGGGGGCTACGGCCCGACGCGCAAACGGCGATAGGCGGCCAGCAGGGCGCCCTCACCGGATCCATCTTCTCAAAGGTTCCCGTGATCCTGATCGAGATGTGCGTTCTGACCAATCGGCGGGACGAACGCTTCATCGTGTCTCCTCAGGGCCAGGACGCGATGGCGCATGCCCTCGAGCGTGGAGTGGCAGCGGCTGTTGGACGCGCGAACCCCGTTTCGTCGTCTAATCTTTAACAGGCTTCTATGGTCGATGTTTCAATGCGGAGCGAAGGGACTAAAGGAGGGTAACGGCCGGAACGAACGCTATCTACACATTTTGACGGCAGCCCACGACTGGCTGCACTGTTTGCAAGATCGGGAAGGAAACGGCCCCGCCGCGCCGCTTCATCAGGGTGTTTTTCGCGTCCTGGCTTCTTAGGAGGAAGCATTGCAATGGAATCCCGTCTTCTGGTTAGCGCGTTCATCATCGGCATCGTCGGCTGGCTCTGCGGTCTGATATCGACTCGGTCCCAGCGATCCACAACCCTTCCGGAGTTTTCACTCCCGCGTCCTTTCCTTATCACCGCTTTCCTGCTTCCTGTGCTTGTGTTTTGCGTCACGCTTCCCTCGCGCACACCGATCTTTGCGCAGGGACACGGGCTCGGATGGGGTTTTCTGCTGGGCGGTCTGGCGGCCCTGATTGCCGCATGGACGCTTGCAAGACTCGTCCGCAATGAAACAAGCGATTGGAGCGGGACACGCGCCGCGCTGGCTACGGCTACTCCTTGTTTCCTGGCTGTTGCGGCAGTCTCGTTGCCCCGGATGTTTTTCCATGACGTTGCGGTCGATGCCCTTGCCGGCGTTGCGATCGGCTGGCTATGCGTGTCGTTTGTGCTGCTGCTTGGCGTCGGCATGGATTCGATGCGAACGAACGGGACGGTCTCCGAATCCCGACCCATTGCGGCTCGGACCAACGCATTCGCGCTCGCACTTGCTTCCAGCGTGGGGTTTACCGGACTTTTGAGCGGGGTCGCCTTGCTTGGTGAATACCGTGAAATGCTCGACCTGACGCCCGCAAGTTCCGTGCATTGGAGCGTATTTGCCGTGCTGCTGGGCGCGATGATTCCGCTTTTACTGCTGGTCGGAGGCCTGCCGGCTCCATTTTTTGCTGGTATTGCGCACCGTATCGGGCTTGCCTCTCTGCTGTCGCGATTGTCCGGAGCCATGACTGCCACCGAAGATGCGCGGCGCGCAGGGATCCGGGCCTGGAGAGTTATCGGGACCTGTCTTCTGCTCGCCCTGCTCGGTCGGCTGCTGACGGTGCGCGTACAGGATACCGAAGACGCTCCGCACCTTGCGCGGCATCTCTTTCAGATCATTGCATTCGGTATTCTGGGCGGTCTGCTGGCCTGGTGGCTTACGGCGAACCGATCCGTCCGAGAGCGAGATCCTGAAGCTCCCTCACCGGTGGGCTGGCAAAACGGGGCCGTGACCGCCCTGGTCATCCTTGCGGGCGTGATGTTCGCCTATCAGACTCTGGTGGGATTCGGCGTCGGGCTCCTTCTCCTGGCCGCCTGGCTTCCGGTGAGTCTGGCCGTGGCGAGCGCGCTTGAAGAATCGTTTCAAACACGACCGGGCGGAGGCGAATTGGAATCCGCCGTGGTCACCGCGGAAGTCGCTCAGCGCCTGATGAAGGCCGCTATCTTTGGGGTGATGCTCGTCATCTACCGGGCGTTTGCCACGCGCTTCCAGGAAGATCTGACCGGCGTCACCCTCACCGACCACTATGCCGTGTTTGGTTTCCTGCTCGGCGCGGCGGTCCCCGCGATGCTTTCCGGCTATCTGCTGCGCGTCTGGACCAATCGTCTCGCCGCTCCTTCCGCAGGGTTGTTGCGGCTGACGATCGCAGGCGCGCTTACGCTGGGTATTCCGACGGTGATCATCGCGCTGTGGGGCGTCAAGTGCGCGCTGGCGTTGATGATCGGCCTGGCTCTTTCCGTGGTCGTGAACGATGGTGTCACGTCCCGACGGGAGAGTGTGCCCGAAGAGGGGGCGCGGGAGTTCGTCGCGGGATTCCTTCCGGCGTTGTTCGCGCTGGCGATGGGCCTTGCGCTGATGCAGTGGACCGCGCATGTGCTTCCGCTTGCCGAACTGACGCGCGTTCAGAAGGTGCATGTGATCGAAGGAGTGGCGGGGGCGCTCATCGTTCTGCTGGCGCTGGCGGACGTTAACGGCCGTCTGGCAAGGCGGAAGCAGGAACAGGCGGCGCCGCTTGCTTCAGGAGGCGCTGCGCTATGAATCGCACACCCGTGACCCCACGCAGTCTGCCTGCGAG
>JBBRKX010000427.1:0-5302 GCA_038231675.1 Chthonomonadales bacterium
CCAGAGAAGGAAATCATGGATGCCCAGGTCGCTCAGGGCCTTCATCTGTGCCTTTACCTGCGCCGCCCCGTAGTGGACGCCATAAAGCGAAAAGTCCTGGATCCATGGTCGCAGATGGCAGGTCTGAACCTTCTTGATCTTCTTTACCGCATCGCCCACGGAAAGGTGGATAATCTTGTATGGCTCCGTATTCGGGTTCGGGATGCCGTATTCCCCTTTGGCATAATGGGAGGGATAGACCATCGGGGATAAGAACTCAACGTTTTTGATGACCTTGACGAACTTTTGACCGATGCCTTCATCGTTTGTCACAAGGCTCGTAAGACCGAAGACATCCGCGGAAAAGTATGCGCCCTGCGCATGCACTTTTTCATGCGCGTACTTCATGAACGCGACGATCTGATCTTCGCGTAGCGCGTCCTTGGGTTTGCCGGGGAACCGAAGATTGCTGAGACGACCTTCGCTCGGGAATCGCACATAGTCGAACTGAATATCCTTGAAGCCATGTTTGATGGCCTCCAGGGCGATATCGACATTATAGTCCCAGACCTCTTTTTTGTAGGGGTTCAGCCATGCGTGGTTCGAGCGATCGTGCCAGACATTGCCGTTCGCATCCTGCACCGCAAGGTCCGGGCGCGCCTCGGCAAGAGGAGTGTCCCGCATGCACGCGATGCGGGCAATCGGGAAAATATTGTGTTTCGCAAGGATCGGCATTACCTTGGCGGCATTGAACATTTTTTTGTTCGCGTGGATTTTCTTCGCAAGCGGGACATCGACATCGAAGCTTACTTCCCCGTCGTCCTTGACATCGATCACCATTGCGTTCAATTCGGTGTTATCGACGAGCTTGAGCAGGTGATTGAAATGGGTTTTTGTCCCTGCCGTCCAGCCGGTGAGATAGATCCCCCGCACTCCTTCCGGAGGCAGCGGCGGCATGGAAACCGGGCCATTAGCCTGCGCGACCGCGAATCCAACAGGAGCACCCGGATGAGCCTGAGGCATGGAAACCGGCTTCGGTCCTTCCACCGCCCGTACGGGCTGACGATGGCAGCCCAACCCCGTGGTGGCAAAGACCACGATCAAGCCGGCGGGGGCAAGAGTGCGCAAGAAGGATGGAGAGGAAAGAATCCTGTTATTCATAAGAGTGCTCATACTACCTCAACATATTTTCGGGATCCTGATAACAGCCGCTTCTCGCCGCATAAGCCGCTCGATTTTACCCTGAGCGGAAAATAGAGGCGTGTACTTGGATTGTCAGGATAGAAAGGGTCAACTCAAGTTGGGGGCATCGCCGTGCCGTGCGCATTGTTTAGCGAATCACGGTTCAATTTCCTTCCAGATGGGGCGCCTCGGACGATAAAGAGCCGGGAAAGCCTCTTGACTCCGTGACCCGGCCATTGTAACACACTCCTGCAATGTTGTCCATGCGGAAATTTCGAGGAAAAAAACCTTACCGCAAATATCTTCATGATGAGGATCTTCATGATGAGGAATAGAAGGTTCGAAACTTTGGATGCCCATCTGATGTCATGTTACCGGCATACGAGCACGATAGGGGAAAATTCGATAGATTCTGGATTGGAAATTCATTATGAAGCGAGAAGCAGATCCGCGCACCGTGGCGATAGACGGAAACTATGGAGAGGGCGGCGGCCAGATCATACGCACGAGCGTTTCGTTGGCGGCCATCACCGGCCGGCCGCTCGAGATCGCCAATATCAGGGCGAAGCGCAGTAAGCCGGGGCTGCAGGCCCAGCATCTGACTGCTGTGCGCGCCGCGGCTGCCTTGTGTCAGGCGGAACTCCACGGTGATGCATTGGGCTCACAATACCTGCGCTTTATTCCGGGGCCACTGATCGATCGGTCAGAATTTCGTTTCGATGTGGCGGAAGCGCGCTTCGGTGCTTCCGCAGGCGCAACAGGACTCGTCGCGCAGACACTTCTTGTGCCCCTCTCGTTTCTGCCGGGCCGCCCTCTAAAAGTTCAACTCCTCGGAGGAACCCATGTGCCCATGGCGCCGCCCGCCGACTATATCGAAGCCGTCTACCTTCCCACCTTGCGCAGGTTCGGCTTCGTTGCGAGCTATGCACTCACCCGAGCCGGCTTTTATCCTAAAGGCGGCGGGGAAGCGGAAATACAGGTGGATTCAGGGGCGCTTGCGCGGCCAATCGACCTGACCGAACGAGGGCGTCTGGAGAACCTGGAGATTTATCTGGTGACTTCCGGCCTGCCGGAGCACGTCGCCGCGCGTGGTAAAGAGACGTTGTTGAAGGATTTAAAAGGGTATGGAGTTCCTATCCACATGCATAGGCGTGATCTGCCGGGGAATGGGACCGGCGCTGCGGTTGTTCTGGTCGCGCGATGCAGTGGGGGACTGGGTGGCTGGACGGCCATTGGCGAGCGTGGAAAGCCGATGGAGCGTGTCGCGGAAGAAGCGAGCCGCGGCTTTCAAAAATGGTTTCAGTCGGGCGCGGCCGTGGATGAACATCTGGCCGATCAGCTGGCGCTGCCTGCCGCGCTGACCGTGGGTGAGAGCCGATGGACCACCCCGACGGTGACGGAACACCTGACGACGGTCTTATGGACCGTGCAGCAGTTTCTGCCGATCGAGTTCTCGATCGAGAGGCAAGAGGGAGGCGTCGGGCTGGTGCGCCTGCGCGGTTTCGGGCGTTGACAGAGCTCGCACTGTATGGTATCTTACAACAGTGCGAACTTTTCCGCGCCTCGCGGTTTGTTCGCATTTCGTGTTTTCTGCCGAAACATAAATTTCGCTTAAATCGCCTAATGCCAAGGAAGTGAACCCGCCCATGCATCGAGACGAACTGATTTTGACCGCCAGCAGTCGGAGGAAGATCGAGGACGAGCTTGCCTTGATTCGGACAGTGAAACGGCCGGAGGTTACGGAAGCGATCCGCCGCGCCCGCGAATATGGAGATCTTTCGGAGAATTTCGAATATCATGCGGCCAAGCAGGCACAGGCCATATTGAATGGAAGGCAGGCGGATCTGGAAGCGTTGCTGGATCGGGCAAAATTCGTGGACGACGCGGCGATAGGAGGCGAGATCGTGGGGTTGGGCTCCATCGTAAAAGTCAAAGACCTGGAAGCGGAAGACGAGTGGGAGTACACGATCGTGGACGCGACTTCCGCAGATCCGGCGAACGACCTTATCTCGTACGCCTCCCCCGTGGGGCAGGCGCTCATCAAGCGAAAGGTAGGCGACGTGGTGGATGTCGCCTTGCCGAACGGGACCGTGCAATACGAGATTATCGGCCTGCGACACGAATAACCGCTGTTCCCTGTAAGCAAGTACGGCCTGGAGGTAGGAACCTCCAGGCCGTACTTGCGAGAATAGATTGTGGCGCTCCGTATTACCGCGCGCGTCTGTATTATCGAGACGTGCTACACGCCGGACATCGTTCGCGGATTTGTGGGCGTGCGTTGCGAGCGGACCCGAATACGACGGGGCTCGGCTTCCGCCTGGCGTCCGTTATAGCGCGCAGCAGTAGGGCGGGGCTCGGAGTTCAACTCCTTGAAGGGAGAAACTCTAAGATCCGTGGCGGGCTTCGACGCTTGAATCAGCCGTCTGCCGGTCTCCACCGCCGCATGCCATGCGGCGCGGGTGTGCGCACCCATCTTAAGCGCTGCCGCCTGCTCCAGATTCCAGTATCGTGTCCCGACCGGACACGACTCTACGATCCATACGCGTCGCTCGATATCCTCGACAACGGCGAAGGTCATGCCGGGGCTTACTTTCCAGGCGTGATGCATATGGGTGATGATGGGTTTGGGCGACAGCGAGCTCATGATAGTCCTTTTCCTTATTCGGTTCCGAAGGAGGCTGCGATACGGTTGCCTCGCGAATAAATTTTCCCCTGTTCTAAATATCGGCGAATTTCGATTGTCTCAATAGCTACATAACGACTCGAATGGTCGCTATGTTCCGGTATTATACCTATTCTGTGAAAATTATCACAGGTTTTTTGCGATTGCCGCCAAAAAAAGCCGTGCATGCATCGTTATTCTACCTGCATCACGTTCCGCCATCAATTTCGCCGCACGCGATTGGATAAGAGTTCTATGTTGCCACGCGCCTTGTCAGTCACTCCGCTCGTTCCCCAAATGCGAACCTTGAATTAAGCGAATAATATCGTATTCACAAGTTTTGGCTGTCCGCCGTAATTCGGCTCCTTATGTTATACTGAGAGGCAGAATATTAGACCGCGAAGTGGGGGACGCCGTCCGAATCATGGGGAAAGCGGATGTGAATGACGTGTCGCAGCAAAAGAAACTAATGGCGGCGCGGCTGTCTCTTGGCTCGAATCTGTTGCTTCTTGTCACCAAGCTGGCGGTTGGCGTCTTTTCGCATTCGATCAGCGTTCTCTCCGAGGGAGCGCATTCCGCGACCGACCTTCTCGCCTCCGCCATTGCCCTTTACACCATACGTATGTCGGCCCGCCCGCCCGATGCGGGTCACCCCTTCGGGCACGGAAAGGCGGAGAACCTTTCCGGCCTTGCGGAAGCCATCTTCCTTATCACCGCTTCCATCACCATCTTTTATGAGGCCGCTCAGCGTCTTGTAAACCATGTGGCCCCCGAGCGCCTGGGGCTGGGAATGCTGGTAATGGGCGTTTCCGCTCTCGTGAACGCCTTCGTGGCGCGCATCATGTTTCGCGTGGCGATAGAAACCGACTCTCAGGCCATCAAAGCCGATGCGCAAAACCATCGCGCGGATATCTATACGGCGGCGGGAGTCTTCATTGGACTTGCCCTGGTGGCCCTTACGCGGATCGGCGCCTTCGATTCCGTGCTTGCGCTCCTCGTTGGATTGGTGATCGCGCGGGAAAGCTGGATTGTCGGGCGAGAAGCCATCGCGCACCTCATGGACCATCAACTTCCCGAGGGCGAGATTGCGGAGGTCCAGAGGATCTTCGATACCGAACCAGGCATGCGCGCCTATCATAAGCTGCGAACGCGGAAGGCGGGTCACGTACGGCACGTGGATGCGCATATCCTTCTGGATGATGATCTCACTCTGGTGGAAGCCCATGCGTTTACGGAGGGCCTCGAGGCGAAAGTGCGAGACGCACTGCCGAATACGGTTGTGACCCTGCATACGGAGCCGTTTCAGGCGGAGGAAGTCCACCAACGCGAGGTGCATGGCGGCCCACCGGCGGACGAGCGGAAGCCGCCCACATAATACTCTCCTTAACTTCAATACCTTCGCCAAAACGGATTGCAGATCATGAATGAATATAGGGCCTTCGGGTCGAAGTTGTAAGCGCCAACAAACAACTTTCGGAG
>JBBRKX010000428.1:0-5300 GCA_038231675.1 Chthonomonadales bacterium
CCACACTGCCGATTCCCGGGACGCGGCCGTTGCTTCCGTACTGCCAGAGCGTGAATTTGCTCCAGTTATGCGGGATCGCGGGCGATGGTCGATCCGGAACGATCGGGTGCGTGACGGGGTTCGTCCCATAGGCGGCGATCCAGAGAGGATAGAGGCTGCTAAAGGAGGCGTCGAGGTTGTGCGACCAGAAGTCTCGATAGGTGTAGATGATGGGCGTAACGCCGCACTCCTCTTTGATCCTCGCCAGGCACCGATGGACCCGTAAGATAATGGTCGCGGTCGGCGTGCCGTCCGCTGTCTCCACATCCAACATCGGAGGAAGATCGGTGTCGCCCGGCTGCCCGATTGCGTGCAGAAAAACGTCTGCCTGCAACTCTGCATCCTGGTCGGCGCGGAAAAAGTGGTACGCCCCGCGCAATATTCCCGCGCTTTTCATTTTCTTCCAATTGGATTGAAAGTAGGCGTTTCTCGCCTCATGGCCCGCATCCTGCTGGAGGCCTTCCGTGGCCTTGATGTACGCGAAGCCGATGCCGGCGTGCGCAACCTTCTGCCAATCGATCGAACCTTGAAAACGGGAAACATCGATGCCTTGAACTGCCATAAGGGAGGCTCCTTGGTGATCGGCCGCGGAGGAGGACCGATCGAGGGTGGAAAAGAGGGGAAACGAAGAGGGAGCCATAAAAACGGCTCGCTGCTGATTCTAATGTAGCCTGGAAAGCGAGCCAGGTCAAGGCAGTTTCACAAATGCGAGCGAAGAATGTTGGTTCAGGCGAGGATGCCGTGAATCACGTCTCCATAAACATCGGTGAGTCGCATGTCCCGTCCGCTGAAGCGGTACGTAAGCTTTTTATGATCCATGCCGAGCAGATGGAGCATGGTGGCATGCAGATCGTGAATGGTGACCTTGTTCTCGATCGCGTAGTAGCCATACTCGTCGGTGGCCCCGTACACTGCGCCGCCCTTCACGCCCCCGCCGGCCATCCAGACGGAGAAACCAAACGGATTGTGGTCACGACCGTCGCCCTGCGCGAAGGGTGTGCGACCGAACTCACCTGCCCAGACCACCAGCGTGGAATCGAGGAGTCCGCGCGATTTCAGATCCTTGAGCAGTCCGGAAATGGGCTTGTCGATCGCCACCGCGTTATTCTCGTGTCCCTGCTTCAGACCGCCATGCTGATCCCACCGATCGCCCCCCGTACTGGGACAAAGAAGCTCGATGAAGCGGACGCCGCGTTCGACAAGCCGTCGGGCCAGCAGGCATTGGTGTCCGTAGATTTCGGTGTGCGACTCGTCCAGGCCGTACATCTTGCGTGTCGCTTCCGTTTCGCCTTTGAAATCCATCAAGTCCGGCACCGCCATCTGCATGCGATAGGCCAGTTCATAATTCGCGATGGCGGCCTCCACCGTATCGTCATGTCCGAGCCTGCTCATTCCGCCCCCGTCCAGCTTGCGCAGCAGGGCGAGTTTGGCCTCCTGCGCGGCCTGCGTCGGCTCCGTCCGCTGCACATCCGCAACCGGGTTCGACCCTTCACGGAACAGGGAACCCTGATACGAAGCCGGCAGAAAGCCATTGGTGAAGCAGTCGATCCCGCCCGGCGGAATCATACCGCTGTTCAGGACGATAAATCCGGGGAGATCCTGGCATGCGGTGCCCAATCCATACGTCGCCCAGGCCCCCATGCTGGGGCGGCCCTGCATGCCGCTTCCGGAGTGCAAAAAGAAGTTTGCCGCGGTATGTTCCGGATGATCCGAGACCATCGAACGGATGACGGTCATGTCATCGACGCATGTGCCCACATGCGGGAAGAGATCGCTTACCTGCGTGCCGCTTTTGCCATAGGGACGAAACTCCCAGGGCGATTTCATGATGGCCCCGCGCGCATTGAACTGGCTCGGCTGGATGGCCATCTTCATCGGCTGCCCGTTCTCGGAAGTAAGCCGCGGCTTGGGATCGAACGTGTCCACATGCGAAGGGCCGCCGTCCATAAAGAGAAAGATCACGCTTTTGGTCTTCGCCTTAAACTGCGGCACACGGGGAGCCAGGGGATTCATCGGGGCCGAGGGCGGCTGCGCGCCATATGCGGAGTCGCCCAGCAACCCGGCGAGCGCAAGCGCTCCAAATCCATTGGCGCAGTTCGCCAGCATCTGGCGGCGAGTCATCGGAAGTTTTCGAAAGTTATTACAGTGCATGGTCGTTTTCCCGCGCCGTCACGGCACGAAGATGAATTCCTTTACGTTGAACAGCACATGGCAGAGGTCGCTCCAGGCCTGTTCGGAGTTCGGGTTGCCATAAAGAAGGCTCTGTTCGGCCAGAAACGCGATGTCCGCCTCGCGCTCGGCCGCGGAAGGCAGACGACCGAACGCCGATTCATACAGCCCCTCGATGCGTTGCTCCGTTGTGGCGGGCCTGGAGAGAACGCGACGCGCCCACACTTGTGCCTGCTCGACCACAAGGCGGTTGTTCATCAGCGTAAGCGCCTGCGCGGGGACGTTCGAAACCATGCGTTTTCCAATCGTGGAAAGCGGCGTGGGGAAGTCGAATGCCTGAAACATCGGTATCAGGAAATTCCGCCGAACCGAGAGGTAGATGCTCCGCCGGCCGTCTCCGTCTACGGGCCCGGAGGATGGCGCGCCTCTACCGGGGGTAAAGGCCGTCAGGTTCGGCATGGTCGGCGGGCCATACAGCTTTGCATCCAGACGACCGGACACCGCGAGGAGGGAATCCCGGATGCATTCGGCTTCGAGACGACGGATCGGCATACGATGCAGCAATTTGTTCTGGGGGTCTGCGGCATCGGCCACCGGAGAGGAGCGACTCGACATCCGATACGCGCTGGACAACACCATCAGCCGATGCATTTTCTTTAACGACCATCCCTCGCGCTTGAACTCGGTGGCAAGCCAGTCGAGGAGTTCGGGATGCGTGGGCCTCTGACCCATAAATCCGAAGTCGTCCGGTGTACGAACAATCCCTTCCCCGAAATGGTGCTGCCACAGACGATTGACCATCACGCGTGCCAGAAGCGGATTTGTCGGGCCGGTCATGCGGTCGGCAAGAAACTGTCTTCCGGACCCCGGCATGGGCGGGACAGGGGTGTTCCAATCGCAGGCTTCCAGGAAGTGACGATGCGCCTCCACACCGAGCGAACGGTAGTTGCCTCGTAAATGCACGCGCTCGTCTTCACCAGGCCCGTCCACGGCCACTGCGGCAGGCTGAAAATCCGGAATGCGCGCTTCCAGTGTTCCGCGCCGCCCCAATAGCGCCGCTAACCGCGTGGTGGAGTTAGCAGGAAGAGCGGCGGTCTCCATGGCCCAGCGAAGGATCGCCGAGCGAGCGTGCCCATCTGGATCGGCATTGTCCTGTGTCGCCACGGGCGCACGCGTGGCGTCGTGAAGGAGGTCTGCATATTTTCGCACCAGCGCCGAAGGTGAGTTGAGTGTCGGGTCCGCCAGAAGCTTCAGAATAAGCGGATTTGGACTTTCCCGCAGTTCGCCGCCCTCCGACATGCCAATCCGCTCCGCCGCAAACCAGCCCGCACCGTCATCGATGATCTCCACGTAGGCGCGATGGCCTATCCAATCGCGGACGCCCTGGGTATACCACGCGAGTTTGTCGCCTTTGTCCAGGTCGAACGCAAGCGAACTGTAGAGCGGATCCCGAATCAACTGGTATCCTTCGATCACCAAGCGGACATGACAGCCCCGTCCGGCCAGATGATACACCATCGTCGGCCTGGAGATAGTAAACGTGGGGGAGCGCAGAACGCCTGTCAATCGGTCGGAAAAGCGACCGCTATCGGGCACTCCGGCATCGAAAATAACGTGCGGTGCGTTCGAGGATCCCGAGTCTATCCGGGCGATCGGAGCGTTGTCCACACCCATGGCAAATGCGTCGCCCGTGAGATACCATTGCTTCGTAGCAGGGGAATTGCCCCGAAAATCCGCCAGCCAGGTAAATTCTTTGGACGCTTTCACTGCCTGATCCGACTGGTCTTGAAGTCGATGCGCAATGTCTTCCTTTTGTTTGCGAAATGCTTCTGTCGATGGAGAGGCGCTTCCAAGGGCTGCAAGCGGGTATAGGAGGGCGGCAAAGTCGTTGCGGGCCGCATCGATCCTTTGATGCCATGCCGGACTCGTCAAGTCGATCGGGCTGCCGAACTCGGCTGCGGCATTCCTCTGAAGCGTCGACTGGATCTCCGAACTCACTTCCGCCAGACCCTGCGAAACTTCCGGCGCCAGCGTGGGCGCGACATTCGCATAGTGGAGACGGGAGCTCTTCAGGAATCCGTAGAGCGCATAGTAGTCTTTGCTGGAGATAGCGTCGAACTTATGGTCGTGGCAGCGAGCGCAACCGACTCCCATGCCCAGAAAGGTTTTGCTCAGCACATCGATCTGATTGTCGATCCGGTCTGCTTCATCGTCCCTCAGGTCTACCGGAGAGTGGATGGACGCTCCGAGCCAGAAAAAGCCCGTGCCGAGGATCGACTCGTTGTAGTGTTCGGTAGGATGGAGCCGCGGATGTGGCATCAGATCGCCCGCAATATGCTCCCGCACAAACTGATCGTAAGGCAGGTCCGCATTGAGCGCCCGGATCACATAGTCACGGTAGGGATACACGCCGGTTTTCTCGATATCCCATTCGTGGCCGTTCGTTTCACCGTAACGCACCAGATCCAGCCAGTGGCGCGCCCAGCGCTCCCCATAGTGAGGAGACGCCAGCAACCGGTCGACGACCCTCTCATATGCGGTTGGTGAGGAGTCCGCGAGAAACGCATGTATCTCGTCCGGAGTCGGAGGAAGCCCGATAAGGTCGAATGTCACGCGGCGCAGAAGGGTTCGCTTGTCGGCGGGGCCTGTCGGTTTCAGACCATGCGCCTCGAGCTTTGCAAGCAGGAAGTTATCGAGTGGGGAACGGGGCCAGGTCGTTTGCCTCACGGTCGGTACTGCGGGGTGCGTTATCGGCTGCCAGGACCAATGTCTGGCACGAGTCTTAATATCGAAGATTCGCGCGGAGGTGAGCATAGGCGTGGGATGTTGCTCCGCCGGCCAGGGCGTGCCCCGCTTTATCCACTCGGCGAAGGCGGCAATGTCTGCTGCAGGCAGCTTACCCTTCGGTGGCATCTGCAGGTTTTTGTCCGTATACCCTATGGCACGGTAAAGGAGGCTGGTATCCGGGTTGCCGACTGTCACCGCGGGGCCCCGGTCACCACCCTTCATCAGCGCCTCCCGTGAATTGAGGCGCAGCCCTCCCATGGGCGACGGACCGGCCGCGCCGTGGCAGGAAATGCAATTTGCGGCGA
>JBBRKX010000429.1:0-5277 GCA_038231675.1 Chthonomonadales bacterium
GCGGAACCTCTGCGGCGGACAGGATACATCCTCGCTCCTACGGCACCTTCCCACGCGTGCTGGGCCGATACGTGCGCGAACTCGGTATTCTCGATTTCGCCACCGCCATCCATAAGATGACCGCCTTGCCGGCCGCGCGGATGGGTTTAAAAGAGCGGGGCCGCATCGCGGTCGGCCAGTATGCGGACATCACGCTCTTCGACCCCGAACGCGTCGCCGACCTGGCGACCTTCGAGGAGCCGCATCAATATGCGGCCGGGATCGACTTCGTTCTGGTGAACGGCAGGATCGCTCTGGAAAACGGAGCGCCGAAAGAGATTTGCGCCGGCCGCGTTTTGCGCCGCGCCTGATTAAAATGAGATGAAGGAAATAGTATGATCGATCGATATACGACGCCCGAGATGCAGGCCCTCTGGAGCCCACGGAACAAGACTCAGAAGTGGCTCGACGTCGAGATCGCAGTTTGCGATGGGCTGGAGCATTTCGGCGGCATTCCGGCGGGAACGACGGACAAGATACGCGCCGGAGCACAATTCGACCTCGACCGCATGGCGGAACTTGAGAAAGAGACTCGCCACGATGTGATGGCGTTCGTCAAGAATGTCGCCGAGAACCTGGGAGAAGAGGGCCGGTATGTGCATTACGGCGTGACCTCGTACGATATCGTCGACACCGCTCTGGGTCTGCTGCTCCGCGATTCGGTGGATACGATCCTGGGGCACGCCCATCAGCTCATCGAAGTCATCCGGCGGCGCGCACGAGAGCATAAAAACACCGTGATGATCGGCCGCACCCACGGCATTCACGCGGAGCCGATCACATTCGGGTTCAAGCTTGCCACCTGGCTCGACGAGATGAACCATAACGTCGAGCGCCTGGAGGCGGCGAAGGCGGCGGTCAGCGTAGGGAAGATTTCCGGCGCGGTGGGAACCCATGCGAATATCGATCACACCGTGGAAAAATATGTTTGTGATCGTCTCGGATTGGGAGTCGCGGTGATTTCAACGCAGATCATCGCGCGGGATCGGCATGCGCAGTTGATGAGCGCGCTCGCGATCACGGCGGCGTCGCTGGAGCGCTTTTCCACCGAAATTCGGAACCTGGCCCGGACCGAGATCCGAGAGGTGCAGGAGTATTTCGCCCCTGGCCAAAAGGGCTCTTCGGCGATGCCGCACAAACGCAATCCGTGGAACTCCGAAACAATCACGGGTCTGGCCAGGATCGTGCGGGGCAACTTGATCCCCATGCTGGAGAGTATGGCGACCTGGCATGAGCGGGATCTGAGCAACAGCAGCGTCGAGCGCATCATCCTGCCGGACTCGACGACCCTCGTGGATTGGATGCTCGTCAAATTCGCGGATATTCTCGACAACTTGATCGTTTATCCCGAGAACATGAAGCGCAACATGGAGTTGATGGGCGCGCTCGTCGCCTCGGAGCAGATCATGCTGGTGCTGATCGCGACGGGACTATCCCGTGAGGAGGCCTACACCGTGGCGCAACGCAACGCGGCCAAAGCATGGGCGGGAGAAGATTTCCGTAAAGCGATCGAATCGGACCCAACCGTCATAGAACGTTTGACCTCGGAGCATCTGGAACACGCCTTCGATGTCCAATATCATCTCAAGAATCTCGAGCATACGTTCGCGGCGCTCGGGATCTAACCAGCGGGCCCGTCCGGCCGCTCTCTGGAGACAAAACCATGGTGACATGTGCAAATTGTTCGGCCCCGAATCGTGATGAGAATGAGAAGTGCTATTCCTGTAACAAGCCTCTGACCGGAAGCCAGCCGCTCTCCGGCAGCAAGCCCCTCAAAGGGGATAAGGCCGTAGCAGTCAAGGGCGGGGTAACCAGGGCCGTGGCAACCAAGAGTGCGCCGACCGCCTCGAAATCGAATACGGACCTGCCTACCGTGACGCTTCCGATCGCGATCGGTCTTATGGCGGCGTCCGCGTTCCTTTCGATTCTGATCTGTTATTTCTTCTTTATTGCGCCGCTCCATGAGGATGTCGCCGCTGCGGAATTGATGGCCGCGAAGGCAAAATTGGCGGCTGCGAATATGTCGGATAGAGCTGGCAGCGGAGTTGCATCGACCGGCGCCAGTCCTGCCGGGCATGTTCGGGGAAGTGGTTCGGCCACCAGGGTGCCCGGGGCCGCCGCCACAGACGACCGCAGCTACTAAAGGCTCTGGTAATCCAGGCATGTCCACCTCGCCCGGAGAAATCATTTCCCGACGAACCAAGGTTCAGCCCGCGTATTCGCCGGTAAAGCCGGTGAGATGCGCGGATACGGCGCGGACGGGGACGAGTTTGCCAATCAGAGATTCGGGGGAGCGCGTGCCGCCCGTGGGAACCACAAAGTTTACCGTCTTCAAAGTGCGCGTGTTGCCCGTCAGACGGGTAGGGTCTTTGGGGCTGCGCCCTTCCACCAGCACCTCGAACACGTTGCCCACCTGCGCCTGATTGATCTCTACCGTAATGCGGTTCTGCAGCGCGACCAGGGCCGTCAGGCGCTCGCTTTTCACTTCCCGCGTTATCTGGTCCTCCAGCGCGGCTGCCTTGGTGTTGGGGCGCGGGCTATACGCGAACATAAAGGCCGAGTCGAACCGGATCTCTTCCATGAACCGCATCGTGTTCTCGTACTGCGCGTCCGTTTCGCCCGGATAGCCGAGCATGATATCGGTCGTTATCGCGACACCGGGCACTTGCTCCCGCAACTTCTCGACGATTTCGCGATAGCGGGCGACCGTGTAGCCGCGATGCATCTGCAGCAGCAGGTCGTCATCGGCGACCTGAAGCGGAAGATGAACGTGCTCGCAGACCGTTTCCAGCCGGCCGATCGCCTCAATCAGATCGTCCGTGAAGTCGCGCGGATAGGGAGACGTGAATCGGATCCGCTGGATCCCCCGGATCGAATCGATCTGTTCCAGGAGGGAGCAGAACGGCACGCGGCCTTCGGGCAGGTTCTTACCGTAGGAGTTTACAGTCTGGCCCAGCAGCGTGACCTCCCGAGTTCCCCCCGCAGCGAGTCTTTCGACTTCCGTAAGGATCTCTTCGGTCGGCCTGCTGCGCTCGCGGCCGCGGGTGAGCGGCACGATACAAAAGGTGCAAAACTTGTCGCAGCCATACATGATGGGCACATGCGCTTTAAGCTTGGGAGTTCGCGCGATATTACGCAGCGGAACATCCGCGACGACCGCCCCCTTCCGTGCGGGAAGATCCAGTGCGGTCAGCGTGAGCGGGATCGTGTGCAAGCGTCTTGTGAGAGCGGGGATCGCATAATGCGGAGTCGTGCCGTCGCCCGCAGTGCCTCCGGGCCGGGCTTCGCGGATCAAGGCGGGGATGGATGCGATATTTCCGGTTCCGATGACCAGATCGACGAAAGGGGCGCGCCGCTTGATTTCCACGCTCTCCACCTGGGCCATGCAGCCGCAGACCCCGATGATCATTTCGGGGCGCTCGCCCTTCATCTCCTTCAGGCGGCCGAGCACGCTCCAGACCTTTTCTTCCGGCTTTGCGCGTACGGAGCAGGTGTTCAGAAGCACGACCTGGGCGTCTGCGGGATCCTGCACCTCGCGATATCCCATTCCCTCCAAATAAAGCGCCATTTGTTCCGAGTCTTCCTCGTTCATCTGGCATCCCCATGTCATAATATGGTAACCGCCTTTGCGGCGGGTCTCGATCTCCTCGTGTTTTGCGCCTGAAGCGGGCGCGAGCAGAGGGAGAGCCTCTATCGACATCGTCTTCACGTTCCTTTTGAATTCGGCATTCCAATTGTGTAGTATAGCAGAAACGCGCCTCTCAGGCAAGAAACCCAGTTGCGCCCAGGCGGACAAAATAGGCTATAATGCTGGAACCATGTTAAGCGAAGATCTAGAAGATATTCGAGAAAAGCTTGCCGTGCGGGAACGGCAAATCACGGCGGTTCACCGTATCAGCGCGGCCCTGGTCTCCCGGGGAGACCTGGACGCTTTGCTGCGTGAGACGCTGATGGTTTCCCTCGACACCGTGGATGCGGACGCCGGATCGGTCTTGCTATACGATACGGAACGGAGAAGGCTGGTTTTTCGCTGGGTGGTGGGCAAGACCGAGCTGATCGGCCGGGAGATCGATCCCGAGGCCGACCTGAACGGGAAATCGGCGACCGCGTTCCGCACCGGCGAGTCGATCCTGACGACGGACGTGCGAAGAGACGGGCATAACCTGAGCTTCGACGTCGCCACCGGCTACCATACCGAAAACATGCTGACGATCCCCCTTATGATCCGGGGCGGCGAAGTGATCGGCGTAATGCAGGCGCTGAACAAACGGCATAGTCGCTTCGATGTCGGCGATCAGGAGCTTCTCGAGATCATCGGCGGCCTGGCGGCGACGGCCATTATCAACGCACGCCTGGCGGAAGAAGCGCAACTCGCCGCAGTGGCACGCGCGGTCGGCGATCTCGGGCACGACATCAAGAATGCTTTGACGCCGATCGAAAGTATGATGGACACGACGGTCGTGGCTTTTATCGTGCCGATGTTCGAGGACCTCGATCGGTTGAAGGAGGAGTGGCGCGGCTCCCACGCCGATATGGTAAACCAGCTGGAGGACAGCACGCAGCCGTTGCGGGACTGGTATCCGGAGGTGCAGGGTTCGGTAAAAGATGGGTGTGCGGACATTCGTGAGATGGTCGGCGAAATCGCCGACTACATCAAAGGCGCCCAGAGCACCCATATGGAGATCAATAATCTCCAGGAAGTCATTCAGGAACGCCTACGCCGCCTCGCCGTGCTGGCGCGCAATCGCAGGGTCACCATAGAGTTCGAAGGGATGGACGATCTTCCGCCGATTCCGTTCGATCGCAGGCTGATTGGACGCGCCGTCTTTAACCTTGTGAACAATGCGTTGGGCGCGATGTCCGATGCGGTCCGTCAGAAAAAGATCGCTTTGCGCGACTTTCATATATGCGTATGCGCGCACTATGTTCCGGACGGCGTGTTTCCGGACGGCGGTTATTGCGAGATAGAAGTAAGGGATGATGGACCAGGCATTCCCGATCACGTCCTGAAGACGCTTTTCACTCCGCACACGATCAGCACGACGCCGGGCGGTACGGGGATCGGCACGCGATTTGTGAAAAGTGTCGCGGATGCCCATGGAGGCTTTGTGGGAGTAGAAAGCTTTCCGGGCCACGGCGCCCGGTTCTGGATCCGACTGCCTCTTAACGTACATATCACGCTCGGTTAGCGCAGTTCCAGTTCCTTTTGCAGCGCGCTGGGCTTCCGGATCGTGATCC
>JBBRKX010000430.1:0-5265 GCA_038231675.1 Chthonomonadales bacterium
ATCGCGGAAAACCGTTTCCATCCCTGCGACCTCAAGCTGCCTCTCCACGTGGATCGGAAGTTCGACTTGGCGGTCTCTCTGGAAGTGGGAGAGCACTTGCCCGATTCCTGCGCCGATACTCTGGTCGATTCCCTTACGAACCTGGCTCCCGTCGTCTTGTTCTCCGCCGCGATCCCCGGCCAGGGAGGCGAAACGCACGTCAACGAACAGTGGCAGGACTATTGGGCCGAGCGGTTTGCGAAAAAAAATATGTCGCGGTCGATTGCATCCGACCGAAGGTATGGACAAATCCTCGAGTCCAATACTGGTATGCGCAGAACATGCTGCTCTACATCCGAGCGGACCAGATGGCCGGCAAGCAGAGTCTGCAGTCTGACACCGTGATCGACTTGAAGCGCGCCCGCCTGGTTCACCCCGGGTGTTACGAGCAGAAAATGCTGGAATATGCCTATGCGACGGATCACGACAAAGTCTCGCTCGGCAAGATCCTCAGATTACTCCCCTCTGCTTTCCGCAACACGCTGACTCGTCGTATGGGCTCCCGATAAAGAGAGGCTGGAAGCGATGTAATGCATCGCTTCCAGCCTCCTGTTGCGTCAATCTCGTTTTCGGATATCGAAGCACGTTTCAATCGATAAACAGGCCGCTCATCACCGCGTTGTCTCCCCCCGCCATATGCGTGAACTGGAATCGAACGTTGCCGCGTATGTTCCAGACCTGATACGCGCCGCCCGTGAAGGAGTAAATGTTCTCAGAATCCAGCAACGTCCCCGTCTTCGCATCGACTACATCGATGTGTTGCGTTCGCCCCTGCCCATCCCAATCGACACAGTAGATCGCCACCTTATGGGTCAGGCCGTCTGTGATATTTACCTTCTGCTCGAAATACCCCCCATACCAGCATGCCGCGACGCGATCCGATGTGGAAGCGCCTTTTAGCAGCGCTCGGGTGTCCGCTGTGGAGGAGGCCCATGTCCAGGGCGAGCAGTTGTTCGCGGCAACAGTAACGAAAGCCGGCAAGGAACTGCTGTCACCCAGCACCTGATACCCGTTGCTTCCATACACGCCCTTCCATGCGCCGCCGGTGACAGTGTCCGATTTAACGAACGAGGCAAGGGTGGTAAGAGGCGCCTGCGGCGCGACCGATGCTTCGTTGCTGTTTGCACTTTCGCCGATCGGGTTCACGGCGGTCACCACGTAATAGTAGACCTGCCCGGTCAAGCCCGTGTCGATATAACTCGTGCCGCCTACATTTGCGCCTACCGTCGTATATGGCCCTCCGGGCGCGTTGGACCGTTTTACGTTGTATCCGGTCGCAACGCTGTCCGGCGACCAGGAAAGATTGACTTGCCCCACGCCCGCCATGGCGGTAAGCGCGGTGGGCGCGGGCGGCGGCGACGGCTTTCCACCAGATGCGGCATCGACGAATAGGCCGTCGACAACCGCGTTCGGACCGCTAAGGCAGGTCACTTTGAAGATGACGTGGCCATGGAGGTTCCATACCAGATAACTGCCGGCTGCAAAGGAGGATAGCGTTTGCGTGCTGAGAACCGCATTGTTCGTGGAATCCAGAATATCGATACGTTCGCTGCGGGCGCCGTGATCCCAATCGCATAGATAGAGCGCAATCTGGTGGGTCTGATTGTCCGTCAGGTTAACATCGATCTTTAAATTGGAGGCATACAGGCAGGCGCCCACGCGGTCTGTCGTGGAGTTTACCTTTTGCAGGCCGCGCGTATCGGTGGTTATCGCCGCCCATGCCCATGAGCCAGCGCCGGAAGGATTCACCTGTACGTATGCAGGCAGAGCGGTGGAGTCTCCTATCGTCATGGAGCCCTGGGCGCCATAAATTCCTTTCCAGCTCCCCTGCGTGGCGGTGTCCGCTTTCAGGAGGGTCGCCGAATTCGCCAGCGGGAGAAGGGGCGTAGCGATCGCCTCATTGCTGGGCCCGCTTTCTCCGGCGGAGTTTACGGCGGTCACAATGTAATAATAGGCGGTTCCATTCGTGAGACCCGTGCTCCCGTTGCCATTATCCACATAGCCTGTGATCGACACATTTGCCGCAACCACGATGTACGGGCCGCCGGACTTCTGAGATCGCTTGACATTGTATGTTACGGCTCCGAAGCTCGGGTTCCAGCTCAATGTAATCTGACCGGTGGTCGCGTCCGCCGTCAGTCCGAGCGGCGACGCGACGATCGACTGTATGTTGGCTCCCACTGCCTGGAGAGCGCGAAATGCATTGATACGTCCCGCTGATTGCGCGATGGAGCGCCCCAGGTAGGGGTTCACGGTATCGACATTGTTCTCGATGAGAGCGATGATCTGCGCATTCGTAAGCGAGGAGTTCTGAGACCAGAGAAGCGCCGCCTCGCCCGCCACGAGAGGCGTGGCCATGGAAGTGCCGGATAGAACTCCGTACCCCGTTCCCATTACGGAGCCGCCTGTCGGCAGGGTAGAGTAGATGTTCACTCCCGGGGCGGCGACGGAGACCCAGGCCCCATAATCGGAGAAGCTTGCAAGGGTATCGGTAGAATCGGTTGCGGCTACCGAAACAACGTGGTTGTTCGCAGCCGGATAAAAAGGGGTCATTGCTCCGTTGTTCCCGGCGGCGGCAACGACGACACAGCCTTTGCTCCAGGCATACTGGCAGGCGGCGTCCATTGCGGCAGAGTATGCCACGCCACCGAGGCTCAGGCTGATGACCTTCGCGCCATGATCGGCTGCCCAATCGATACCAGCCGCCACGGTCGCATCCGTGCCGTTTCCATTGTTGTCGAGCACCTTGACCGGCATGAGCTTGGTGGAAGTCGTGTCGGTGTCACCCAACTTGCCATCCCAGCCCGCAATGCCCGCCACGTTGTTCCCGCCATTGATCTGCGCCGCCGCAATGCCGGCGCAATGGGTGCCATGCCCATAGCCGTCCAGGGCGATGCTCCGCTGACCGGTCGAAGCGTCGAACCCGATGACGCCGTTGGCGTCTCGGAGTATTTTATTGGTAAGGTCGGGATGATTGCTATCGATGCCCGAATCGACGATGGCGATGATCGTGGTGGCCTGAGGCTGCCAGATCGACCAGGCTTTATTGGCCTGCACGGCGGCAAGCGCCCATTGATTTGTGAATGCGGGATTGTTCGGCGTCGCGGCGACATGAATAATATGGTTCGGCTCCGCAAAAAGCACGTCTCCACGCTTGCGTAAGGTGGCCAACGTGGCATTCATCGAAACACCCGGCGCGAGAAGAAGGTGCTGCATGTGAAGATGGGCGTGATAAGCGATCAGGCGACCGAGCTTTGGCACGCAGGAATGAGCGGATGCGTTGTCTGCTTCCGGACGGATGCCCACGAGGACTTCGTTCTGGGCGACTTCCGCAACTTCCGCGCCGCATTGTCGCACCCCGCCCATAAGGAGGATAGAAGTAATGCTGGTCAGCAAACAAAGAGACATCAATCGGAAGCGAGCTTTAATAAATAGAGTAGAGTACACGACACTTCCTCCCATGGACGACAACAAATCCAGGGAGCCTTGGTTACGGGCTTTGACGTTTGCGAGCGGCGTCCGGAGCAGAAGTCGGGAACACGCCATACACAACGCATTGGCCGAGAGAAATCTTCCTACCGACGTTTTCACGTCCAGCCTGGACAGGCAGGAAAGCCTGTCCACACCGAGGAGGGATTCTCTAACCGAGGCGAATGGATTCGGACAGCGTCACGCAATCAAGGCTGCAACGCCGCAGATTATTCTGTTGCTCCGGCGGGGGAGGTACTGACATTGCTACTGGGCTTCTACAAGCTGTAGGCGGTCCACACAATTATTGCCATGTGGAGACGCTGACATTAGGGTGATGGAGATACGGCTCTGGGCGGGAGCATCGGCAAGACCGGTGAAGCTGGTCAGGACCGAATCGCCTCATCTCTATCGGGGTACTACCAGACGAACAGCCATCGAAGGCCCCTCGTCCGCTTGATTATAACATAATATTCGTCTGCATGCACGTAATTTTGCCAGCACGATCAAAATTAGTGCCTAATTTAAGCAGGCAGGCACTATAATTAAGTCCAACCGGGCGCGCAAGGGGTTGCGTGCCTGAGCGAATAACATGGCTGGACGCTTACGCTGCTGGAAGGAACGCGTTGATCGTTCCATCGCTTGCGCGCCCAATTCCGCTTGCCCGTCCGATGCGGGCTGCTCGGGTCGGACCTCGGCAGCGTATGGAGACAACGGTTCAATTTCGCTCACACACTTGCCAGAACGAAGAGAAAACTGCTAAAATGATCTATCGAGTTTGTGAAATTTTCCACGTTCTAATATGACCATCCGCAGAACGGCGTCATTGGCGTCCAAAGACGTACCCAACCCCGCCGTTCCTAAGGATGTACCGACGAAGGAGCATCAAAATCTATGGCTACCGGACAGATCGTTCAGGTGCAGGGCCCGGTTGTTGACCTCGGGTTCAAGCCCGGAGAACTGCCACCCATCAACAATGCGGTCACCATCAAGGATCCGACAAGAGAAATTGACCTGACGGTGGAAGTCGCGCAGCACCTGGGCAATGATGTTGTCCGCTGTATTGCCATGTCCAGCACGGATGGCCTGGTGCGTGGGATGCCCGCCGAGGATACCGGCCGCGCGATCGCGGTTCCGGTCGGCAAGGGCACCCTTGGGCGCGTGTTCAACCTCTTAGGCAAACCGGTGGATGAAAAAGGGCCCGTGGATGTACAGGAATATTGGCCTATCCACCGTCCGGCCCCATCCTTTGCGGAACAGAGCAGCGAGCGGGAAGTGCTGGAAACCGGTTTGAAGGTCGTAGACCTTCTTACCCCCTTCCTTAAAGGCGGCAAAATCGGTCTCTTTGGCGGAGCGGGATTAGGCAAGACCGTTCTTATCCAGGAACTGATCACGAATATCGCCACGGAACACGGCGGTTTTTCCGTTTTCGCCGGCGTCGGCGAGCGCACCCGTGAGGGCAACGACCTGTGGCTTGAAATGACCGAGTCCGGCGTTATCTCCAAGACCGCCATGGTGTTCGGACAGATGAACGAGCCGCCGGGGGCGCGCCTGCGCGTAGCGCTTTCCGCTCTGACGATCGCCGAGTACTTCCGCGATGTCGAGGGACAGGACGTTCTCCTCTTTGTAGACAACATCTTCCGCTTCGTTCAGGCAGGTTCCGAAGTCTCGGCGCTTCTAGGTCGTATTCCCAGCGCCGTAGGCTACCAGCCGACTCTGGGAACGGAGATGGGGCAGTTGCAGGAGCGCATCACCTCG
>JBBRKX010000431.1:0-5240 GCA_038231675.1 Chthonomonadales bacterium
CGAAATGGTCGGTGGCTGATAACCGGTGGGCTGGTAGTCGCTATTGTCGGCGCTCGCCTGGTCGTCCGGATAGTAAACATCCGGACGATCTCCCTCATAGTTGCGATAATATTGATGTGTTTCCGGATCCCGCGCCACGCGATAGTAGTTATCTCTTGCAGCATCGTAATAGAGCGGATAGTTCTGGTTCGATCCAGAATCGTGGTGGACGGGATAAAGGTCGCCGTTGCCATCCCGCGCGACGTCATATTGGTTCTGTCCATCGGTGAATCGGTAGCCGTGCCCATGTTTCGTGAGATGCAAATGCGCACGATGACGCCGGACAAATTTTGGTTTTGGAGGCAATGCCGAACGCAAGGTATACGCCTTGAGTGGCCCGGCGGGCGCTTCCGCAACCTGTATCGGGGCAAGCGATGTCGGCGGCGCAGCGGGAGGCGCAGTGGTAACAGGCGTCGTCGGCTGCTGCACGGGCAATGTCGCGGCCGGTTGCAAAGGTGTCGAGCGGCAACCCGCGAATGCGAAAGCAGTTAGCGAAAGTGCAAAACTCATCGTTATCCGTCGGGACAAGCGAGTCTGAATCTTCATTTTTCTCTCCTCGAATGCAGCATACCTCAACAAAACGACCGCACGGCCTTAGTGTGACGCAAGTTTTCGGACGCAAAGCGCTCCGGCATTACGACGCTTGTGGTGTATACTCTGTTCCCGGCCTTCACCGGAAATCATAAACGGATGAGGGCTTCAGGGGTTTCACATGGGGCGAACAAATGGGCGTGGATGGACAAATGCCATCCACGCCCTTTATCATCAATGGAACTCCGTCTGCATTTGACGGTGTTGTCACCTGAGATGATTTAAATCTGGGCTTTTCCCTTTGTCACCAGATTGAAGATCAAAAGGGCGATAGCAACCACCAAAACAATATGGATAAGCGGGCCAACTACGAACATAAAGGCGCCAGCCAACCAGACAAGAAAGAGTACGACGATTACGATCCATAGTATATTTGCCATCACAGCGCTCCTTATGATTTTCGACGTCCATTATGCCGGCGATGACCCTACGCCTCCGGTCAAAATAGAAATTCTCGCTCATTTCCATCAACGGTCGGCCATGTTTATGACAGACCGTTTCAAGGGTTGTTCGAGGGACGTTACAAATACGAGAAACGTTCCCGGTTATCCCAAAACTAATGCGGCCAACCTGTTCGAGACGACATTCTTGTTCCAAATCGCGTAAAGTAGGTTGGTTTGTAATTAAATAAAGTATCCATGGGTGTTCTCTCGCCAAATGTAGGGGATCACGACGTCTCTAAATCTAAATAGGGAACGAAGGCCGGAATAAGGGGATGATATTACGATATGAACCAGCCTGAAAATACTAATATCTTGATCGTTGATGATCATAAAGAAAACTTGACGGCATTAGAAGCCATTTTAGAAGATCTAGGACAGAACGTATTTAGTGCGACATCCGCGAAAGAAGCGCTCAAATGCCTGATGAGGGAGCAGGACGAATTTGCCGTCATCCTCCTCGACATACAGATGCCCGAAATAGATGGATTTGAAACGGCGAACCTCATCCGGCGGCGGGAAAAAACGCGATCCACGCCAATCATATTTCTTTCCGCAATCAGTCAAAACGATTTTCAAATCGCTCAGGGATACCCTTCCGGGGCAGCCGATTATCTGTTCAAGCCCTTTGATCCGGCAATTCTCAAAGCCAAAGTTGCGATGTTCGTGGAACTGGCCAGAAAGACAAAGGCACTGCAACGAGAGATTGCACGGCGTCATACGGCGGAGCAGGAGATTCGGAAACTAAATACCGCGCTCGAGGAACGTGTTCGGGAACGGACCGCGCACATAGAAATGCTCAACCAACGCTTAAAGCGGATGATCAGCGACACCCATGATCGGGTTCGAAACAATCTGCAAATGCTGTCGGCCATGCTGGATATGCAAGTCATGGAAGACACCCTTACGATCCCTATGAAGGAGGTCTGTCGTCTTCGAACGCACGTTCGTACGCTTTCGCTTGTGCACGACCTTTTGACCGAGCAAACAAAAGTGGACGCGACATCCTATGCCCTATCGGTTCCGGATCTGCTATACAAGGTCATCGCCTTGCTGGAACGCAACACCGAACGGCCTAAGCTGGTTTTCACCATCGAAGAGGCGCAGTTGCCGGTACGTGAAAGCACTTCGCTGGCTCTGATAACGAGCGAGCTAAGCGAGAACGCGTTCACGCACGGACGTGGAGCGGTGGAAGTGACCTTTAAGGTGCGGGAACATGTGGCGTCGCTGGAGATTTGTGATGATGGGCCTGGATTTGATATCGACTTCGATCCCAAAAATGAAGCACATACCGGCCTGCTCTTCGTTGATAACCTCACGCGACATGACCTGGGTGGCCAGGTGCGTTATGAGAACAGGCCCGACGGCGGGGCGCGCGTTGCCGTGACTCTGCCATACCACGGGGATTAAGGCCCGGTGCATACAAATGGGAGTTGCAGAGTCCATCTCACACGGCGTGGGAGATGGACTCCGGTGAGGGCTACTTCTTTACGGCGGCCGAAAGGGTCTGAAATTCCTCCTGGCTCAACTGTACGCCTGCCGCGCCCATATTCTCTTCCAGATGCTTCACGGAGGAGGTTCCAGGAATAGGCAGAATCACGGGGGAACGCTTCAGGAGCCAGGCAAGGGCGATCTGTGCCACGGTTGCCCCATGATGCTTGGCCGTCTCATCCAGCGGCCCGCCCGGACGGGCAAGCTCTCCCGAAGCGATCGGGAACCATGGAATGAAACCTAACTTATTTTTTTCGCAGTAGTTCAGAACTTCCTCGGATTGCCGGTTCGCCACGTTATACAAGTTCTGAACCGAAACAACGTCAATAATGGTCCGAGCATGCTCTATTTCCGCCACTGAAACTTCGGATAGACCAAAATGACGGATTTTGCCCTCGTCCTGAAGCTTTCGAAGTTCTCCCAGCGACTCGTCCGCCGGAACCTTAGGGTCGATTCGGTGAAGCTGATACAGGTCAATTCGGTCCAATTTCAGCCGACGCAGGCTCATCTCGACGCACTGTCGCAAATATTCCGCACGGCCGACCGGTGTCCACTGATCCGGCCCCTGTCGTGTCAGACCGCCCTTCGTGGCGATCACAATCCCGTTTCGATATGGGTAAAGCGCTTCTTGGATCAGGCGCTCGGAAACCTCCGGTCCATAGGCATCGGCAGTATCGATGAGATTGACACCGAGATCCGCAGCCCGTTTTAAAACCGCAACTGCTTCCTCCGGCCTTTCCGGCTCTCCCCAGATGCCTTTACCGGTAATCCGCATGGCCCCAAAACCAAGCCTGTTTACTTCCAAGTCTCCGCCAAGCCGAAAAGTTCCTGAAGCGGCCGCCCCTGGAATCGTCGCCGTGCCCGATTGAGTGTCGTTCATGTGATTCTCCTCTTTCCATTCCGGCGTCCCGCACGCATTTCTTTCCATTCGGCCCGAATCGCGCGCGCTTCGCTACTCCTTTTAAAGGATCGGAATGACTGCCGAGTTTCGGCGCTTTATCTTTTACGCACGAAAAGTGGAAAATGTACTACGGACAGACAGGTTGGCGCGTCATTTCATCATCAAGCAATCGCGTCTGTCTCCGCCGAATAGTAACCTGCCTGCTCTCGTACGATCACGGAAGCGCCGAAAAGCGCAGTTAGATTTTCGGTAGTGAGCACCTGCGATTTGGGACCATCGAGGAACACACGCCCATTGCGCAATAGGATGACGCGGTTCACCTCGGGCAGTATCTCCTCCACATGGTGCGTCACCAAGACCAGAGTTCTGCCGGAACGTGCGATCGTCCGTAGCGTTTCCAAAAAGCGGCGCATCGCGACAAGATCCAGTCCGATGGTGGGCTCATCAAGGATGAGCGCTTTAGGGCCGGGCGCCAATGCTCGCGCGATGAGAACGCGCCTTGCCTCGCCGGTAGACATCGTGGACATCGGTCGCTCGCCCAGATCGTTCGCGCCCATGAGGGATAGCGCATCGAAAGCAGACAATCGCATCTCATGCGTTATATTATGATGCGCAGCGATACCCTGGCTTGCGAAGAAGCCGGAGAGCACGGCATCGAATCCGGATAACGAAGGATCATTGACGAACATTTCATGAATGTCGGAAGAGACAATGCCTAACTGTGCGCGTAACTCGAAAACATTCCATCGCGATTGGCCAAAAAGCGTCACCGCCTGTCGTCCATCCTTGTGCGCGAGCGGATGGAGCTGATTTGTGATGACCTTCATGAGCGTCGATTTCCCCGAACCGTTTGGCCCCAGGATCGCCGTGTGCTCTCCCTGTGCGATTTCTAAAGTCAGTCCGTCGATCAAATGTTTCTTGTTGCGGCGTACGGTGGCATGGTCGATGGCAAGCAGCGGAGCGAGGGAGGACGTGTATCGCATGGTTGGTCTCACTGGAAGAAATTATAGTCGCCTGCATTGTACCGTACGGAAGGAAAGCACAGACACTAAGCAAGCAATATAGTGCGCCATGAAGAAGCGCCTAAAGATTAGGGGGGCAAAATAGGTGAGAGACCTTCTCAAGAAGGTACGGACAGACGTTTCAGGATTCGAATGAAACTCGCTTGCAGCGTTGATTAGGAAAAAGACATCTATCCACTTGACATACGCCTCGCCCTCTGCTAAACTCTCCGCACTTACTTTAGTTTCTTTACTAAAGACCCTTTAGATTGGATGGTGCGCGAATCGCGTCTCTGCGGCTTGCGTTCCATCAAAGAGGAGAGTCCAGGACGTGAAGTTTAATCCGATATTTCGAACGATGATTGGTGTGGGGTTGTGCGTGGCCACTCTTGTGTCAAGGGGACTTGCTCAACCCGGGCAACTCACGGTAAAAGTCGATCAGCCTGGCGTAAAAATAAGCCCGATGTTGTATGGACTGATGACCGAGGAGATCAACCACTCCTACGATGGCGGGATCTATGCGGAACTCATTCAGAACCGGGCGTTCAAAGACAATGCGTACCAGCCGGTACATTGGTCCCTTGTGCAAGAGGGAGGCGGCGGCGGTATCGCGCTGGATAATGCCCAACCGCTGAACGATGCTTTGCCGACGAGTTTGAAGTTACAGATCGATACTGCTGCGGGCAACCAGAGGGTAGGGTTGGCGAACGATGGATATTGGGGCATTCCTGTTATGCCGCGTACGCATTATCGCGCCTCATTTTATGCCCGCGCATC
>JBBRKX010000432.1:0-5239 GCA_038231675.1 Chthonomonadales bacterium
AAGACCTGCGCAGTCACCACTTCGACTTGAAGTATCTGCTTGGGACGATCCTGCGCTCGCGCACGTATCAATTAAGCGCATCGCCAAACCGCACCAACAAGACCGACACGCATCTCTTCTCGCATTACATGGTGCGAAGACTACAGGCGGAAGAGGTGGCGGACGCCGTTTCCCAGGTGACCGGCGTTTACGACAAGTACAATGGCGTGGGTATCGGCGCGAGAGCGATCGAACTCGCCGACACGGAGATCCCGAGTGTCATGCTGGATACGTTCGGAAGGCCGCCACGGATTCAACCGATCGATTCGGAACGTGTCTGCAATCCGGCGATGTCGCAGGCGCTCGCCTTGCTGAACAGCGGCGCGATCCAGGACAAAATCAAATCGCAGGACTGTGTTCTGGCGGGGATGCTCAAGGCCAAGCAGCCGGATGCCACGATCCTGGATCAAATATTCCTGAGCACATTGTCGAGACACCCGGCAACGCCCGAAGCGACCACGCTGCTTGGCCTCGTCAAGAAATCCCCTTCTCATGACGAAGCCTTTCAGGATGTTTTGTGGGCGTTGCTCAACAGTAAAGAGTTTTTATTCAATCATTAAGGTCGTACGGTTGAAGGGCGAGAGGAGCAGAGGATATGCTGGACGTCGATGCGGGAAATGGACAGACGCTTTGCAGTGGACTATCACGGCGGTCGTTTGTTCGGCTTGGGGCGCTTTCGGTGCTCGGCCTGACCCTGCCGGACCTGCTGCGGATAGAGGCGGCCAACGCGGCGACTCGCGTGGCGGCCAAAGCCAGGGCGAAGAACGTCCTGCTGATCTATCTGGGCGGCGGCCTGACCCATCATGATACGCTGGACCCCAAACCGGACGCACCGCAGGAGATACGTGGGAAGTACGGGACGATCCCAACCGGCATTCCGGGCGTTCGGTTCACCTCCATGATGCCCGAACTGGCGAAATGCACGGATCTGTTTGCGCTTTGCCGATCGCAGGTCACGGGCAGCGACCACCATGAGACGGCCGCGCAGTGGGTGCTTACCGGCAACTACGGCGTGATGCAGGGCGGAGATTATCCGTCCATCGGCGCCATTGTGAACCACGAGCTTGCCCCGCTCAATACGCTGCCTCCCTATGTCGCGATCCCCAAAAACCATTCGTTCACCTGGGAGTTGGGCAAAGCGGCGTGGCTGGGCGAGCGCTACGAATCCTTTAAGACCGGCGATCCCTCCGAAGCGAACTGGAAGGTCCCCAACCTTTCGCTCCTTGCGGACGTGCCTCAGGAGCGCCTGAGCCGTCGCGAGAATATGCTTCATGCGATCGACAGCCTGGCCAGGCGGGTGGAAGCATCCGATCAGTTGACTTCGATGGACTCTTTCTATCAGCGCGCCGCGCAGATGATCCTTGCGCCGGAAGCGCGCCAGGCGTTCGATCTGTCGAAAGAGCCGGACAAGGTCCGCGAAGCGTATGGCAAGACCGGGCGCTGGGGCAATCAGGCGCTCCTCTCCCGCCGGATGATCGAGGCCGGGGTGCGGTTTGTGCTGCTCTCCTATAGCGCATGGGATATGCATTCCAACATCTTCCAGTCATGCGACGGCTCGCTGCCCGGGTTCGACAAAGCGGTCGCCGCTCTGCTGCGAGACATGAAACAGCGCGGGCTTCTGGAAGACACGCTGGTGGCGATGTATGGCGAGTTCGGCCGCACCAGCAAGATCAACAAAGACAATGGCAGAGACCACTGGGGCAACGCCGGCGTCATGTTGTTTGCGGGAGCCGGAATTCGTCCCTCGCAGGTCATCGGCGCCACGGACGAGCGCGGCGAGTACGTGACCGAGCGGCCCATTCGGCCGCCCGAGATCGCCGCCACGATCTACAGCGCGCTTGGCATCGACTACGAGAAGGCGCTTGTGACACCGCAGGGTCGTCCGGTACGCATCCTGCCCGATTGCGAACCGATCAAAGAGCTATGGAGTTAATCGCTTCCCCAGAAAGTCGGCAGCGCCTATGCCGGACGTTGATGTTGATGGTAGTCGGAACGGTACTGTTATGTCTGAATAGTATCGCTCGGGCGGCATCCCCGGTGGTTTTCAGCAAACAGGTGCTCCCGATGCTGCGCACGCAGTGCTGGGGATGCCATAGCGGCGCCAATCCCGCGAGTGGGTACTCCATGGAGAATCGCGCAAAGCTCCTTGCGGGCGCACGGCATGGCCCTGCCATCGTGCCGGGCAAAGGCGACGAAAGCCCCCTTATTCTGTACATGACCGGCAAGCTGAAGCCCCAGATGCCTCCCGGCGGCGCGGTCGATATGGATAGGATTTCTCTGCTTCGCCGTTGGATCAACGAGGGTGCGAACGTCGACACCATGGCGATGCCCCTCCCGGCTCCCTCCAAAACGGGTTCCAGCGCACAGCCGGGCGGCCTCGCGGGTGCGCGGAAAACACCCGCTCCGGTGACATCCCTCGCTTTCTCCCCGGATGGAAAGCTCCTCGCCGTAGGTGGCTATCGTGTGGTTCGTCTGCTCGATCCCGCGACCGGGAGTGTCGTTCGCTCGGTAAGCGGAGCGATCGATCAGGTGCAGGCGCTCGCCTGGAGCACGGACGGCAAACTTCTAGCCGTGGGCGGCGGCACGCCGGGAGAATCCGGCGAAGTCATTTTATTTGAAACCCAGACCTGGAAGCCGATACGCAAGCTTACCGAGCATACCGAAGTCGTGTACGCGATCGCCTGGAAGCCCAACGCCATGGAGATCGCCACCGGCTCGCTCGATAAGACGGCCCGAATCTGGGACGCGAACACCGGCAAATGCGTGCATATCATCAAGGACCATGCGGACTCCGTGTTCGGGGTCGCCTATTCCCCGGATGGAAAGCTGCTGGCGACCGGCAGCGCCGATCGGAGCGCCAAAATTTTCGATACGGCAACCTGGAAGCGCGTGGCGATCCTGAGCGCCCATCAGGACGCCGTCACCCATGTGGCGTTCAACAAAGATGGCACACTGCTCGCGACTGCGGGGGCGGACAACAATGTACGGATCTGGCAGGTGAAAATCGGGGCCATGGACAATCCGGTCCGCAACCAGGGCGAGGGCGATATGATTACCGACTGCGCCTTCAGTCCCGATGGCAGCCTCTTTGTATGGGGCGCCGCCAACCACTCCATCAAAGTCTTCAACAGCGATGTGTCACAGGAAAAGGCCTCTCTCCAGGGCGCACAGGACTGGGTCTACAGCGTGGCGATCGGCAATGACAATCAGACTGTGGTGGCGGGCACGCACGACGGATGCGTGCTCTTCTGGGACGTAAAGTCGAAAAAGATGCTGCGCACCGTAACGCTTCTGCCCGGCGGCCCGAAAATCGTCACGGCGGGACTGAGCGACAAGTGACAGGAACGCAGCGCGGAACCGTTTTCTTTCTCCTCCTTGCGCTTTTCTTCCCGCGAACAAGCGCCGTGGCGGCCGACGCGCCAAAACCGCTGATCAAAAGCGCTTCGACTCATGTGGCGCTTGCCGGGCATACCACGTCCGTCGTGGTGTATGGAGATAATCTTGCCCCGAAAGGGGTAGACATCGCAAAGCCGCTTTCAGCGAAGTTGATCGACGTGAAGCCGACGGCCGGGGACGCCAAAGCGAAGGGTTCTACCCAGGTGACGATCGAGGTGATCGCTCCCGCAAACTGTCCGCGCACCGTACCTGATCTTGTACTGATCCAGCCGGACGGAGTAAAGGTGGGAGTGCCGATCGTAGTCGGCCCGGATGTCGCCGCAGTGCTTCAGGTGAAGAAGCCGCTTGCGAACTTTACAAACGCGATGCTGTTGCCAGGTCCGGCGGCGATCGTGTCCGGAGCGCTGGACGGTGACGATCCCCACGTCTTTCACTTCGACGCAAAAGCCGGCGAAACATGGGACATCAGTCTGTCCGCCGGTCGAATAGGCTCCTCTGCGGATCCAATCCTACGCGTCCGAGATGCACGCCATTACACGCTGATGCTCTCGGCCGGCGATAAGAAACGGGACCGGCATATCGTCTTCAAAGCGCCCACAGACGGTCCCTATTACATCGAAGTCATCGATGCGGAGTCCAAGGGCGGCGGAGACTACAACTATCTGCTCTCCCTGGTTCGTATTTCCCCTTAGAATTCCCACCCCACTATTTTATGACGAGGTAAATTGAGTCTCATGGGTCATTGGTGACTCATAAGACATATTTGAGCTTATTATCCGCGATGTGGTATGATTCGTCATGGTCAGGCGTCTCTGATACCAGGTTCGCCGTTTGCCGCTTTGTCGGTAATCATCCGACATTCTTATAGGGAAATATAAAACATGCCTGCAACCCTTTCCGAGGTCAAAAAAATTGTAGAGGATGAGTTCCCGAACTCCGATGTGAGTGGAATCAATGAAGAGAACCATCGCGTGCTTGGGACAATTGTTTGGACGGGCTTCAAGGGTAAGGATGATACAGAACGATATCGCATGATAACTGAAAAGGTTCGACGTAAGCTTGGACTAAAGGGCCTCAATGTAGGCGTGCTCTTCGCCCTGGCGCCTGGGGAAAAGCTGTAAGTGTTTAACCGCTCCATGATTGAAGACCTATTGCCGATAAAGTCGATAACGTCTGTTGCACACTACACCAGGATTGGAACATTATGCTACTTCATTCCGGAACCGGGTCCAAGCCAAGTCCTGTTACGTGCGCCGGGATGGGCTTCAGCATGGGCTACGCCTATTCAGTTCCTAAACGATAGAATGGAACTCTCACTCGGTCTTGAAGTCTTGCGTGACGTGGCGAATCATCCGCCACGGGCAGGACTCAGAGTTCGTGGCATTCTTAACTCTTTGATGAAAATCGGCGGCCGTCTGGAAACTGATGCCTTCCAGATGAGTTTCAGTGGCGATCCAGATGAACTGGGACAATGGCGTGGATATGCAGCAAATGGGATGGGCTGTTCGATCGATACGGACACTTTAGCTATAAGGAACGTTGCGGACGTAGCTGGATGGGTCATTTACGACTCCAGAACGCAAAAAACGTTCGCCAGGAATGTTCTTGCCCAGTTGCGAAATCAAACAGATGACGACCTCATTGAGCAGGCGCTTGTCGCAGCGGCAAGTTTCATCAAGCACGTGGGCTTTCAGCCGGAGATGGAATATCGCCTGATAAAGTTTCCAAGCCGCAATGTTGTAAAATTTCGGGAGAGTGGAGATAGACTGGTGCCATACGTAGATTTTCTTCAGGGAACTACACC
>JBBRKX010000433.1:0-5237 GCA_038231675.1 Chthonomonadales bacterium
CTCTTCAGCGCCGTAGCCGCCAGCATGCCCGAGGATACCGAACCAGGTGATGCAGGAAAGACGCCGTTCTTATGGCGACCCCACCGGACGGAAAGTGATCGAACCACGCTGCTTCATGCGGTGGCTCAGGACGAAACGGCTCAGGCGGACGGAATTGCCGCCTCCATTCGGGAATGGGAGACAAATGGCGTGCCGCCGGGCGACCAGGCGATCCTATGCCATACCAACCGCCAGGCGGAAAAGATCGCCGAGCGGTTGGAAGAACGCGGCATCGCCGTACAACATATCGGCGACCTTTTCGACCGTTCAGAAGTGAAAGACCTTCTGGCTCTACTTTCTCTGGCGACCGAGATGGAGGGCACGGGCCTCGCACGCGTGGCGCGCTTTCCACAGTATGCGATACCCGCTGAAGATGTGTCCGTAATTCTGGAGGGTGCGAGGCAAGCGGGAGCACGGTTTCCCGGCGTGCTGGAATCTGCGGGGGAGATGTCCGGGGTCTCCCTCGCCGGCAAAGAGGGTCTCCGTCTGCTCTGGGATCATTTGAAACCGCTGGTGCATCATGGCGACGCCTGGTCTCTGCTTGCCCGCTATTTATTCGGCGCAAGCGGATATCTGCTGCCCCTACTGGGCTCAAGCGCTTCCAAAAACCGCCAGAAGCTTCTGGCTATCCATCTCCTGCTGCGGGCAACCCAGGACTTTCGCCTTCGCCGCGCTCCCGGGGAAGATCCTGCGACGGGAAGAGATTTCCTCGCGCATCTGCGCCACCTGCTCGCGTGTGGACAGCCCGCCGCCCCCCGGTTTCCGTCCGATGCCGGCTGGACCGATGCCGTTCGCCTTATGACGATTCATCAGTCCAAGGGCCTCGAATTTCCGGTGGTCTACCTTCCCAACCTGGCGGAAGGACAGTTCCCCTCCAGGATGCGGTCGCGTATGGTGTCTCCTCCGCCCGGGCTCAGCCTTCTGGAAGCCCCTGTAGAGGTGGAAGAGGAGAAGATCGAAGCGTCGCAGGAGGACTGCCTTTTCTTCGTGGCGCTTTCCCGCGCCCGGGAGGCCCTCATTTTGAGCCGATCCGCTACGATTCGGGGCAAAGCTGTCGGGCCATCCCCCTACCTTGTTCTGCTTGGGCCGGCGCTGAACACGCTGGGCGCACTTGAAACCGTGTGGCCGCGATCGCTTGAAACAAACAGTGAACCCGAGGTCGCTTCCGAAGAAACGCTTCTCACCGAAAGCGACGCGGAACGGCCGAGCGTCTCCCTTTCGGCCCTCGAACAGTATCGGGACTGCCCGAGGCAGTACTTCTATCAGCGTGTCGCCCGGTTCCCGGCTCGAGGGGCTTCGATCTATCAGGCGTTCCATCGCTCACTTCGCGAGACCCTGCGATGGGTGCAGATGGAGCGCGAAGCCGGTAGAGAGCCGCAACAGAGCGAGGCACAGGCCGAACTTGATCGCGCATGGTCCGAAAACGGCCCGCATCTGGAGGCGGCATACGCGCGTGTTCTGCTCCAACGGGCGCAGTCGCTGGTGGCGGGCGCGTGTCGTAGCCTGCCGGAAAAGCCGGAGCCCTCGACGGAAATGCGCTTCGTCGCCGATCTGCCCAATGGACAGATCACGCTTCCCCCGGAAGAGACGCGCCGAACGCCGGAAGGCGCCCTTCAGGTAACGCGATACATCAACAGGCGTCCCAAAAAGGACGATCATACGGACCCACGCCTTGCTCTTCTCCGTCATGCCGCGAAACAGCAGCCGCACGCGGGCGCGGTCGAGATCAGGCTCGTCAACCTTCATGAGGGCAGCGAGCAGGATATCGCCGAGAAAACGCGCTATGAGCCTGCCCGAGTCGCCAAGTACGATCAGGCGCTTCACGGCATCCGAGTGGGCGAATTCCCTCCCCTGCCCGATGACCTGAAGTGCGCCCTCTGTCCGTTCTTCTTCATCTGCCCTATTTAGAGGACTGTCGTAACATCGTCTCCGAATTCCCGCGCACTATGGAGCAGGCAAACGAATTGGCGCTGGCAAAAACTAAGACTGATTTTGCTGTCATTCGTTCGGTAAAGATGAGTGACCCAAAATCGCTCGCCTCTGGTTGAAGACCTCATACAGGAGGACGCTGGCGGCGATCGCCAGGTTGAGTGAGTCTGTCTTGCCGGTCATCGGAATGCGCACGGTGTGATCACAGAGCGCCACGCGCTCCTCCGAAAGCCCTTTGCGCTCGCCTCCGAGGTACAGCGCGACGCGCCGAGGGTAGGCGAAGGAATGGTAATCCGTGGCAGCGGACGGTGTGGCGCCCACGATCGTCACCCCATTGCGCTTCTTCCAGCCAAGGAATTCCGGGAGTGTGGCGCGCACAAACCGCAGGGAGTAGAGCGCGGCCATGCTCGCCCGCACCGCACCGGGATGGTAGGGATCCACCGAAGGGTCCAAAACGATGACGCCGGCGGCGCCGACCGCCTCAGACGTCCGCAGAATGGTTCCAAGGTTTCCCGGTGAGCGAACGGTATCCAGCACGATCCAGGCCAGATGTCCGAAAGATCGGGCCGCGCCAAGCGGGGTCCATTGCTGGCGAATCACGGCGCCGATGCCTTGAGGCTCTGGAGAAAGTGATAAGCTCTCGAATACAGAAGAAGAAACCTCGATGCAAGGGGTTCCAAGCGTGCGCTGTTGGTGAATAAGCGCAATAGAAAAGGGATGCGTTAAGAGGGCTGGCGCGAAAACAAGGGTTTCCACGCAGAATCGGTGGCGAAAGGCTTGCGCGACAAAACGGACGCCCTCCACAAAGGCAAGACCGCTCCGGTCACGCGCTTCCCGGCCCTGAAGGGCACGGATCTGGTCGATGCTGATTTCTCTGCGGACGGTTGAAACATTATTATGTGACATTCTCCTCTCTCTGACCGATCAGGAATACGGCCGGTCAGCGCCGCGTCGGATGCCGGGTCGCCCCCGCAATGGAAGGACCTCTCCGGCCCCTCCTTCGCAAGGAGGGGCCTGAAAGTCCTCATGAGAGAGGCGCATCGGCTCTCCTCTCTTTATGAAGGAGAGGAGATGGAAATGAGATATTCATCGTTGTGGGAACGGACTATGCCGCCGGCTTTTCCCACTGCCTCGATTCAGCCGACCGCTCGACTGCGTCCAGAACCGCTTGATTCTTCAGCCCGTCCTGGAAATCCGGCGAGAACTGCGTCCCCTTGCCGATGGCGTCGAACAGATCCTTCATCATGTTGAGAAAGGTATGTTCGTAACCGATGATATGAGCCACCGGCCAGTAAGCCTCCATGTAGGGATGGACGCCTTCCGTGGCCTGAATAGTATGGAATCCTTGAAGCCCTATTGGATCATCTTCTAGATAGATTTCGATTTCGTTCAAACGCTCCAGGTTGAAGGCGATCGACCCTTTTTCCCCATTGATTTCCCACTGCTTATGATTCTTCCGGCCGGGCGCGAGGCGCGTCGCCTCGAACGTACCCGTTGCACCATTCTCGAAACGGGCGAGGAACGCGGTAACATCGTCGACCGTAACCTTCCCCATTTCGCCGGAGGCCTTAAAGCCCGTCAGTCCGCCTTCGGTGTCGGCGAGCAAAGGGCGCTCCTTGATAAACGTCTCGCTCATGCCGGAAACCTCGGCGAATTCGGTACCGATGACGAAGCGTGCCGTGTCGATAAGATGCGCGTTCAGGTCGCCATGCGAGCCGCTCCCCGCGATGCTCTTATCCAGTCTCCACACCAGCGGCACGGTCGGATCATTGATCCAATCCTGCAGATAGACTCCCCGGAAGTGGCGGATCTTGCCCAAGCGTCCTTCTTTCACCAGCTTAGCGGCGAATGCGATGGCGGGCGCTTTGCGATAATTATGGCAGATCCCATTGATCAATCCGGTCCGCTTTGCGACTTCCGCCGCTTTCCGTGCATCTTCCAGCGTGATGGCAAGGGGCTTTTCGCAGATCACGTGCTTTCCAGCCTCGAGCGCCGCCATTGCGATCTGCGCGTGCGTGTCGTTGGCGGTAGAGACGTCAACCAAATCGATATCTTTGCGCGCGATCACATCCTGCCAGTTTGTGGCGTATTCCTGCCAGCCGAACTTCTCCTGCGCCGCCTGCACCTTTTTTTCGCTGCGGCCACAAATTACTTTCATCACAGGTTCGACATCGAGATCGAAAAACCGACCAACCTGCCTATATGCGTTACTGTGGGCCTTTCCCATGAACTGATAACCGATCAGGGCCACATTGACTTGCCTCTTTGCCATTTTGGGATCCTCCTGCGATAATTACTCTTTCCCTCGTCTGCGAACGAGGAAAGACGGGCAAAAACGCGCCGGGTGGAATTTCGCCAAAAGCCGATGAATTCCTGCCCGCTAGACGATGAATTCCTATAGAACCCTCACCTTAAGCTCTCTCCCGTTCCCAGAACCCTCCCTCCCCTGCGGCTCCGCAATCCAATGCGGGGGTCCATAGACGTGCAAAAGGGCTCCGGCATATTTTAATATGCCGGAGCCCTTTTTCCTCGCTCACCAATCCACCTATCGGCAAACCGCCGTGGCGACATTGGAGAGGCAGGAAAGTGAGCGAGTGTGAGTAAGAATCTTCACTTACTTCCCTCCTTTCTGCTCGCGCTACAAGAGCGCGTAGTCAACTCCTTATCGTCGCGAAAGCGCACTCCGCTAAAGAGGGTTGCGGATGCCGTAGAAATCCAGTAATTCCTTTACCGCATCTCCTGCCCGCCGGTCACGTTGATAGCCTGACCGGTCATGTAGCTCGCTTCATCCGAAGCCAGAAATGCGACTACATTCGCCACATCCTCATACGTGCATCCTCGACCGAGCGGCACCTGCGATTCGTATTTGTGGCGGACCTCTTCGGCGGTCATGCCCTGGTTGCGCGCGTATTGTTCGTACAGGCTCTGCTGCCAGAGCGTCCCATCGAGCAGGTTGCCGGGACATACCGAGTTCACCCGCACGTTGTGCGGCGCCAGGTCCAGTGCGATGCTTTGGGTAAGGCCAATCCCGCCGAATTTGCTGGCCGCATAGGCGCTGTTCTTAAAGCTTCCCTTTTTACCGGACTTGGAGTTGATCTGAACGATGCTTCCGCGCTTTTGCGGGACCATCACCTTTGCGGCCTCTTTCGCGCAAATGAAATAGCCGACCAGGTTCACGTCGATCACGGTGCGCCAATCGGCAACCGAAAACTCAAGGATGTCGAACGCCTTTAAGATGCCGGCGTTCGCAACCAGAATGTCCAGCCCGC
>JBBRKX010000434.1:0-5229 GCA_038231675.1 Chthonomonadales bacterium
AATCTACCGGGCGCCGAAGGCGCGATGCGCGTGCTGCTTCCCTGCGCGGGCGCAAGCGTTCCCTGCGCGCTGACCATCGTATCGACGGGGCGGCTGGTCGCGGTGGCGATCTCCACCGCGACCGGGTCGGTGGGCCCCTTGGCGTCCGGCGCACCCGTATCCACGGCTTTCGCCTTTGGACGACATCCACCACCGGCAAGTGCAATGGCAAGAAGCAAGACAAGAAGCGATCGTCCGGTTAAATGGTGAGGGGCTGAAAATCGGTTCTTCAATTGCTGGCTTAGTTCGCTTTCGTCAGTCACCGTCTGCGGTGAGCTTTCACCACCCAGGCGACTTCAAATGAGTGCTTGATCCGCACATTGACACGGAAGTTATGACGGTCGATTCTGGGGAAATTCCCTCTCATTATACGTTCATAACCGCAGGGATAACTCTGTGAAAAGGCTAAGGCGGAATTTTAAGACGGCCGTACACAGCAATTCATTACAATGCACGTAGACCTACTTCCTGCGCGGTACTTCGCAACCAGGGCGATGGCGCACTCGAATCTACGCAGGCGAAAGAACGAGATCTTTGGGAAGTGGAGGGCCGAGGCGTTCGAGGCCAGTAGGAGTGACGAGGTAGTCGTCTTCGATGCGCACGCCGAGGCTTTCGGAGGGGATGTAGATTCCCGGCTCCACAGTGATTACGTTTCCGGGGCTAAGCGGCGGATCGGGGTCTCCAACGTCGTGGACGGCAAGGCCAAGATGATGTCCCAGGCGATGCGGCATAAAGACGTCCATCGTCTGCATATTTCCCGCCGCATCCTTTGCCTGTTGTGGGGCGGCTTTCAAAAACTCTTTGCAGCGGTCGTTCATGGTTCCCAGCGTATCGATACCGGGCTGAAAGTCGGCCAGCACCTGCTCGTGTGCGGCGAGGACCAGCGCCGCCACTTCCCGTTGTCGCTCGGAACTCTCGCCACCTACGGCATAGGTTCGGGTCAGGTCGCCGCAGTAGTGCCCTATCCGCGCGCCGATATCGACGACCACCAGGTCGCCGGCTTGCATCCGGTGATGATTGTCCCCATAGTGCAGCACGGTTGCATTGATCCCACTCCCAACGATCGTGGGGAAGGCGAGATCCGCGCCTCGACTCCGGAAAGCCTCGAAGATCCGTGCCTCCACCTCGTACTCCCAGCAACTTGCGCCCATCTCAATCAGGCTTCGCGCAACTTTCTGGCCTTCCACCGTAATGGCGATGGCGTCACGGATTCGGGCGATCTCGGCCGGCGACTTGATCACGCGCAGCCGAGCAACGGCGGCGGAGGCATCCCGAAAGTGAGCGACCGGCGCAACCGAAGAGATCCGCTCCATGAAAGCATATTCACGCGAATCACGGGCTTTTTCGCCGAAAGGCGCGAGGGTGTAAACCAATGGATTTCGGCGAATCCATCCGGCAAGCGCGTTCGACAGCGCGGCAGCGTCCACGGCCTTCGCGATGCCGGTAAGGCTCTCCGTATCCTCGCCTGGCCCGAGCTTCGGCCCGGTCCATGCCTCCATGGAGGGGGTCCTGGCAGGAAGGAACAGGAATTCCCGCGTATCCACGGGCGCGTCTCGAAGTCCTGAGCGAGCCGGAACGTCGTCTGGAAGCAAGGCGAGGACGGCACCAGGCGTGTCGATGCCCGTCAGATAGAAAAACGTGCTGTTCTGGCGATAAGGAACCCCATGCGGAAAGTCTTCCTCGGCGGCGCCCCGAATAAGGACCACTCCGTCGGAGCAGGCGGCACGCAGGCGTTCGCGGCGGTCCAGAAACTCCTCTGCCGCGAAGCCGTCGAGCGGTGCGGATGGGACATATTCGGCAAGCGGTTTGGAAGCGTTGTCTGACGGTGGGGTGGTCACGATCGATTATCTCCTTGGAAAGGCGCAAGAGGAAGGCTATTAAGAAGGCTACTGGAAAATAACGAGCATTCAGACGGTCGTTTCCACCAGCGGACGGATCGGGATGCCACTCGCGGCCAGGCTGGCCTTGATCTCGCCGACGGAGAAGTTGCGCTCCATACGGGGTGAGTATAGCATCGAACTGATGATCCCCGCCGAGGCGGTCGTTGTCTGGAAGAGATCGCGAAGATGCGCAATCTCGCCCGCGCCGCCCGACGCGATGACTGGGATGTTTACGGCGGCGCTGATGCGCGCAGTGATATCCAACTCATATCCCGCGTGCGTTCCATCCTGATCGATGCTGTTCACCACGATCTCGCCCGCCCCCAGCGCCTCGCCACGTTGCGCCCACGCGATCGCGTCCATGCCGGTGAAGACTCGCGCTCCGTCGATGGCCACTTCGTACCCGCTGGGGATCTCCGCAGTTATCGGCACGCGCTTTACCTGCGTGCTGAGCACCATGCACTGGCGGCCAAACGCATTCGCGCCTTCCGTAATGATGTTCGGATTGCGGACCGCCATGGAATCGATGCTGATCTTCTCCGCGCCCGCCTTGAGAACCTCATACATGTCGTCCAGGCTCTTGATCCCACCGCCCACCGTGAAGGGGACAAATACATGTCTGGCCACGCGACGGACCGTGTCGAGATCGATTCGTCGCTTTTCCGAGCTGGCCGTAATATCGTAGAAGATAATCTCGTCGATCTGATCTTCATAGAGGCGCTGGGCAAGCGCTTCCGGCGTATCGATATCGATATTGTCCTCGAACTTACGCGCTTTGGTCACCCGGCCGCCCTTGACATCGAAACAGGCTATCAATCGCTTGGTCAGCATGTCGCGCCGCTCTCCATTTCCGTGAAGTTCTTCAACAGGCGCAGCCCAAGCGGACCACTCTTTTCCACATGGAACTGCGTCGCGATGATATTGCCGTCCGCGACCACGGAGCAAAAGTCCACTCCGTAATCAGTTTTCCCCAGCGCGACCGCCGGGTCGTCCGGAGCGACATAGTAGGAGTTCACGAAATAAAAATGTCCGACGCTGGGAAGTTGGGAAAGGACGGGATGCTCATGCTGAAATCGGACTTCGTTCCAGCCGATCTGCGGCACCGGGTTCGGCCGATCCGGAAATCGCAACGTATGCCCTTTAATCCATCCAAGACATGTCACGTCGCCTTCCTGGCTGTCTTCAAAGAGGACCTGTAGTCCGACGCAGATCCCCAGAAACGGAATCTTCTCGTTCAATACACGGTGCTCCAGCGTTTCCAGGATCGCGAGTTCGCGCAGGGAGTCCATAGTAGCGCCCGCCGAGCCGACGCCGGGCAGAATGATCTTATCGCAATCCGCGATCTCTTCGGCCGTCGCGATAAGTCGAGACGGCGCCTTCAGTCGCTCAAGCGCATACTGCACGCTGGGCCCGTTTCCGGCCCGGTAGTTGATGATTCCGATCATGGGTTTCCCTGTTCAACGAAAAGCAACGTTTACAAACGAATGCCGCTACGCAATTCTTAAGATCAGATTATGGACTTACCATCAAACGCTTGTCAATAGATGCAGCAGCTATGGGGAGCGAAAGGAGGAGGAGAGATGGACGACGAGCGCCCTGTACCATCTTAGAATTGAACTGCTTGACCGTGCCCTTGCTATTCATACTGCTTTGTTTGATCTCCATGTGCCGGGAGGCGCGGCAGAAGAGCCTACAGAGGCGAGCCCACGCAATACATCGCCCTGTAATTGGCGCCAGTTCTGCGCGTCGGGAGCGACAGAAACACCCATGGACATCTTTTCATCTCGTAAAAATGATGCAATGCATGGTCAATCATTTTACTGGTCATGTTACTGGTCATGGTAATGTGCTTTGACCTCACATATTATAGACACATAGGGCTTACACGATTTTGGCAAGTCTGCAATCGCCCAACTGCTCCATCACCAAAAGCTCGGGAGAGCCACTTTTACAAGGCGTTTGACAAGTCTGACTGTCTGCTCGAAATGATCGCTATCTGCCACTTTTTCGCGCCTTCATGTTTTCCAGCACTACGAGCAAAGATCGGTGAGTGGACGGGTCCGCGTACTCCAGGGCCTGTGTCCACACTTCCCGAGCTTTCTCCCGCTCCCCACAGGAATTTAAGGCATAGCCCAAGTTTCGTAAGTTGTCTGCGTTAGTGGGCTGTAAGCGCACCAACTGGGTGTAAGCCTGGATCGCAGCTTCGAAATCGCCGCCACTCCAATGAATGGCTCCAAGCAAGGAGTAGGCATCAGCACAATCCGGATCTATCTCGACTGCCATGTTATAGGCTGCTATAGCCTCCGGGCTATTGAGAAGCATCTCAAAGGATCGCCCCAGTGAGAGATAGCCTTCTGAAGAGCCAGGCGCACTATTGATGAGTTCGGTGGCACGCTCTTTAAGTTGCTCCCCTTCCCGCTTCTGCGCAAGGAAATCGGTGATATAAGATTGAAGCTGTTCACAGGTGTAGTTTTTATGTTGTACTGTTACGTACTTCTCCAATAGCTCCTTCGGGACTGTAAGATCAAAACTCTGGGACGCAAAGATCAGCAGCATTATCGGAATCCCGGCATAGGCCTCATGAGCATAAATTTGAACCGCCGCTTCCAACCCGGGAAATCCGCCGAAGGCATAGTCGAGGATAATCAAGTCCGGTCTGCTTTTCTCCAGGGCCTCTTCGAGTGCGGGGAACGTTTCGCATACGCTGACGCGATACCCGGCATGCACCAGACACTTTCGATGGAACCATCGGATCACTTTCTCGTTGGCGCATACTATGATCTCTTCTTTCGCGCCTTGTAGTGCCGAATTATCCATTTCTATGTCTTTCCTTCTGTTTCTGAGTAGCGCACTGGTATCCTCGACATAACTCTATGGGCCGAAGATACCGGAGCCACCTGTTTTCACACGCTGATGGGACAGATTTTCGCCGCACAATGGTTAGTGCTAAATCCCTGACACATTCCGATCCGCCACCTTATGGAAAGACGTCAAACGGGGTTTTGTCATGGATACGGTAGGCGTAGAAGTGCTTGTCGAAGGTTTAGGATGCGGGATATATGGCGTACTTCAGCGGCGACTACAAGCGACGCGTCTGCAAAATCCATGGGAGCGTCGGCATATTTTTGCATTAATGCAAAGGCCCGTAAGGCATCCGCATCAGTTGGTTCATACAGGCGCAAAATTCCGGCTTCGACTTGCAGCCGCAACTTCTCCTGGGACGACGGAATGCCAAGTAAATGCATGGCCTCAGTAACGCATGGCCATGTAGTAATATAGCGGGGTGCTATTTTCGCCGAAATTGCGAGAC
>JBBRKX010000435.1:0-5220 GCA_038231675.1 Chthonomonadales bacterium
TACTTGACACGCTATAAAATAGGGTGTATACTGAGGCGGGCGCGGGAAATGGAACCGCGCCCGCTTTCTACAGAAAGGCGTTCGATGATTACCCCAATCTACAAAGGGCTTCCGTACCGTGAATTACAGCGAATGATCCACTTTCACGAGAAGCAAGCGGCGCGCTGGCCCGCCGGCAGCCGCCACCATACCATACACGCCGAACGGGCCGCCCTGGTGGCCGCCGAGAAGGCGCAACGTGACGCGCTTACCATGGAGGTGGCCGCATGAGAACCATACCCTCGGATATCGTTTCCATTTTGACGCGCGGCGCAACCGTGGAGGGAAATTCCGTGGTGCTCAGATGCGGCCAGCTCGCGCCCAAAACGTACCGGGCCGTAAACGAGGTGCTGGAAACGCTCGGCGGCAAATGGAACCGCAAGAGCCAGGCGCACCTTTTTCCGTATGACCCGACCGAGGACCTGCGTGCAGTGGTCGAATGCGGCGAACTGCCCGAAAAGAACCCGCTGCAATTCTACGCCACCCCGCCGGCCCTCGCGGACAAAATGGTGGACATGATCGAAGCGCGGTACCGCCTCCGGAGGCGCTTGCACGTTCTGGAACCAAGCGCCGGCGACGGCGCGCTCGTTGAGGCGTTCATTCGAAGCGTTTTGCAGCCCCGGTTCCCGCACCAGCCCGATACGTACATTCTCACCGCGGTGGAAATGGACCCGCGCCGGGTGGCCACCCTTCGGGCGCGCGGCATTTCGGCCGTAGAGCAGGACTTCCTAACGTACCACGCCCGGGCGGCGGCCGACGTCGTTATTATGAACCCGCCCTTTAGAGCCGCCGGCGACCCGCTCGCGGATCAAACGCACGTACGCCACGCTTACGAGCAACTCGCCCCGGGCGGGCTGCTCCTCGCCATTATGTCGCCCGGCTTCACGTTCCGCGCCGACCGGCGTTCCACCGCGTTCCGCGAATGGGTGGAGGATGGCTGCGGCCGCGTGGAGCGTAACCCGGCCGGAACGTTTCGGGGTTCCGGCACCGACGTTGAAACCGTCATTCTACGGATGCAGAAGCACTAAGGCGCGCGGCGCGCCATTCCTAAGAAGGAGCGAACCTATGTACCATTTCACCCTGGACGAACTACGCGCGCACTATGTGGCCGGGCGTGGCGGCGAACCAGCCGCGCCCATGCGGGTGGCTATGTGGGCCGATGCGCTGCGCCTTTGCTGGGAAGCCGTCGCCCGCCTCAATCCCGTTCCCACCGTGCGCGATTGGGACTATGCCGCCACCGTATACCATGCCGGCCGCGAGTACATCCACGGCCCTGTAAAACATATCGACTCGCCATACGTGGTGGCGGAATTACTAGGGCCGGACGCGATGAAACGCCGGCCTACTCCGGTTTGGATTGTTCCGGCCATTGATCCGCAACAGCGCTTCCTTCGGGGTACGTCACTATGCGACATAGTGACGATTGCCAACGCCGCCGGCGTGCCAGTAATGGCTTACAAGACACGGACTGAGGCTATTTACGCGGCCGCGTTCCGATTCAAACGGTCAAAAACGTCACGTCTTTGCGAACGTGCGGAGCGCACGCGGACTGAAAACTTAGAGGGGGTAAAAAAGGCGCTCACTCTATACGTCAGATACCCCCGGATAAATCCTGGGGGCTTGCGCCTAATCGCGGGCCTGAGCCGTTGATTGACACAATAGGCGTTCTGACAGAAACGCCCGTGCCTTGATGTTCTTCGCTGCATTGAAATCAGCGTTTTCCATTAGGCCACATTGGAGACAAAGGAACTTGCTCTGGCTCTTGCGATTCTCTTTCGCGCAGTGTCCGCAAACGGAGCAGGTGCGAGACGTGTTGCGCGGGTCTACCAGTACGACAGGCACGCCCGCTGCCTCCGCTTTGTAGGCGACGAACTGACGCAGTTGAAGAAACGCCCAATTACCGAGCAGCCAGCGCATCTCACGCGAAACCGTATCTGCTCTGTCTCGAATGTTGGAGAGGTCTTCCAGAGCGAGTGCCTTGCGTGATGTAGAAGCAGTACGAACGAGGGATTTGGAAACGACGTGATTTGTGTTCTTGACGAACCGAGATTGCCGCAGTCGGATTTTTTTCAGGTGTCGCTTTGCAGATCGGCTTCCCTTACTCTGTAACAGTCCGCGAATCCGCTTTGCGCGGCGTCGCACCGACTTCACAACTTCACCGGAATAGGCGTTGTTATCGCTGTCGGTAGCAAGTTCCACAATGCCGAGGTCAACGCCAAGAACATCGTCGGCGACTTCGGCGGGAGAATCGGTTTCAACAACGACGTGAAGAAAGAACCGACCGTGTTTTGCATCGAAACAGAGGTCTGCCGAACAGGGTTTCCAGTCCGCATAGCGGGTGTAGTAGTCGCACAGGGAGAAGGTGACGCAGACACGGCCTTGCGTAGTCGCAAGCGAGGCGCATCCATCCGAAAGTCGCACCCAATAGGAACGGGCATCGTAGCGAACCGGGCAGAGTTCGGACTGCGGACAGGAGACGACTCGCCCCTGCTTCCCGCGCTCTGCAACCGATTTAAGGGCTTCCGTCGCCTTCATGCGAGCCGAAACCACCAGTTGCGACGGCAAATCAGGCTGAGAATCGCGAAGGGGTTGATATGTCGCGTGATGCAGGCGTATTCCGTTGCGCTCGTTATGCTCCCAACCATAGCGGCACACAGCATTGAAACACGCTGTGGACTGGCGTAGTGTCTCTCGCAGCGCGGCTTCGATGGAAGAATCGGTATGCAGTTTCAGGCGCAGGGTGGCTTTCAACTACTTGCCCTTCTGGTTTTCGATGTAGGCTTTGACGATGGTATCAGAGACGTGTCCAACAGCGCCAATGAAGTACGAACGAGTCCACAGCGACGGCATTTTAAGTAGGTCGGGGAACTCCTGCCGCAAAAGACGGGAAGTGTATCCCTTCACCTGTGCGACGATATGGTTTGGCGCGAAGTCGGGCGTTGCCGCGACAAAGAGGTGAACGTGGTCGGGCATGATTTCCAGGGCGACGACTTCACAACCGAGTTCTGCGCATTTCTGGCGCATCAGTTGTTCACACCGCACTGCCAGGTCTCCGACGAGGCATTTTCTGCGGTACTTCGGACAGTACACGACGTGGTAGTTCAGGTTGTGTACCCGGTTGCCTGATTTTCGATGTTCTTTGTTCATCAAGAGTATTATACCGCAATACTGATATTTTGTCAACGAAACCAACTACTACGAGAAAGGACAGGAGGAGCCTTCGGCAGAGAGGATGCCATTCCTCCCCCGCCTAAAGGCAGGGGGTCTCCTGGCATGTTTTCATGAACGCTCGCGAGGAACTGGCTCATCAAGTGTACGCGGAGGCCGCGAGGGTGGCCGCGCTGCCCGCCGATAACATTTCGCCCGAATACCGATACGCGCCCCAGGACAGGTGCCTTGCCCTCGGGCTCCTGAAACATGAGGGGAGCCCGGAAGCTATCAAGTACTTCGCCGCGAATTCCCGCCATGTCACCGATTACGGGTACTGGTTTATGCTCGGCCATTGCTGGGTGAGCTATTCGGGCTTCTCCAACCTGGACTTATGGAAACGCCTCTTCTCGTCTCCCCGGCCGCGCCGGGAGGTTTCGCTCATGAAGCCCGACGAGTTGTTTGTTTACCAGAACATGCCGCCCGTCGTCAATTTGCTCCGCGCGCACCGGCCCGGGGAGCAGGATTGGATTGCGTATACCGCCGACGTGGAGGTGGCTGGACGTTTCGCCCATGAGCGCCAGGTACGCACGATCGCGCTCTACGAGGTGAACAAGGAGGACGTTACGGCGTTCTTCAGCCGGCGCGGGGAAAAGGAGTTCATCGTTCTGGACAAAACCAGGGCGCGCTTCGTTCGAGACGTTGAGGTGAGGTACCAGAGCGAAATGGGGCCGGGCGAAAAAGACGCCCAGGCCGGCAAGGGAGAATAGCGCGGACTATTCCGCGCGGAAAGAGAGGGGATAACATGGCTGGGAAAGAGGCAGAGAAAGAAATCATTCGCGCTCTGCAATCGGATGCTACGATGCTCAGGCTATAGTATCGGCGTCTGCGCGATCGACGCGCACCGCGTCTACATTACCAAGCCGGACGGCGAACCCTACGAGTACGAGGTGATGTGCAGCGAAGCGGAGGCGTTCCGTAACGCCCGGGACGAGGTTTACAAACACATGGCGGCCGCCGAGGACGAAACCGAAAGCGAAGGTTAAGCGTCGAACCGGTAGGGGTCCGCAACGTAACCTTCAGAGTAACCCCATTCGCCGCTTAAAATCGGGACTTGTTTGCCGGTGGGAGCGTACTTTGCAATCAATTCTTTCACCCGATCGAAGTCAGGCGCGGCGGTTTCAGGGGGCGTATCTCGGTAGGGATGAAATGAAACGGCATCCCAATATTGAAGCAGCCCTCCCTGAAAACATCGTTCGATAAAATTAAAATTTATACCGGAAGTGGCCGGGCCGATATAATACTCGCCTGGCGCCGCTTTTCGGATCGCTTTTCCTGTCTCCAGGGCCAGGGCGATATACTCGTCTACATTGGCGGTAGGTTTCCAGAATCCCCCATTGGGCTCGTTCCACATCTCCCAGAGTATCCCCTGATCTTTGAAGTGGCTTACGACCGCAGCGGCGAAGCGGGCGAAAGCAGCCCGAGCTTCCGGTGAACGAGGAGAATCTTTCTGATATAGGTCGTTACCATAATCGAGGATGAATAGGGGACGGATGGAATACGGTCTGAGCGTCGCCATCAATCGGTCATACGCGGAAAAGTCGTATTCGCCTTTGACGCGTTCGATTCCATTCCAGCCAAGGTCCATCCGTATCCATCGGTATCCGGCATCCGCCAGTTGTTTCATCTCGCCGGGCTTGGGATCGGTGAAGTGTATGTTGACGCCAAGTGACTGCGGTGCGCCCGGTTTTGGCAGTGGCCAGAGCTTTCGGTTCTGAGCTGTAGCAGAAGCACCCAACCACAATAGGGATGGCAACAGCATCAATATAGGGGCTACTTTTAGGATGGATTGGGCCTTCATCGGTAGATCTCCTTTAAACAACAGGGTTCCATAGAGTTGACGGTTCCATAACGTAATCCCTTCCATGGGGGATTACCGATACGCCTGCTTTGCCCATTGGACAGTAGCCTGTGCCGCAGCGTTCACGTCCATTGGCTCGACACCAAAGCGCTTCCTGAACTGCTGGTCATCTA
>JBBRKX010000436.1:0-5210 GCA_038231675.1 Chthonomonadales bacterium
GAATTAGCCTCGGCGCTGACACGCCGAGGCTAAGAACGAACGGTATGCAGATGCACACTATAGACTATACAAGTTATTTTACCATAGAGTGTTGTAAAACTATTTCATGCTGGCGGTCCAAAGCCGCAGGAGTAAAAGCGATGGCTCTGTGCCTGACCTTATTAGTATTGTGGGCGTAATCCGCCCGCTTTGAAAAGTCGAGTAATTCCAACATTTTAATGTTGGAATTACTCGCTGAACAGCGATTTGTTAGCATTGCTAACCTTTATTTTTGCAGAATATACGTTTTGCTAGGTAATATTAGGTAATATCGGGACAAAATTTTGTGTTGGCAATATAATTTAGAACCAATGGTTACCAACTTCACATGTAAGAAAGAGACAGAAATGACTAAGGTATCATCTCGATAGGGCGGGGTAACTTGGCGAAAATAGCTTGGCTCTGATCTCGACACTCGACGAAATTGACGGTTTCGCCCCGAATTATCGAGAAGATACTGACTAAGTTTGCGAAAAAAGGGACGACTTCACAATGTGAAGAGTTTAGTCAGGGAACATCGACCGAAACGGACATTTGGTGGTATCACGGAGCTACGGAAGCAGGCGCAACAAAACTTCTGGAAAGCAATACGCCTTTCGGCCACGATACCCATGCTCATTTTTCTTCCGATGAAGGCGGTTGTTGTCACAAGGCGGAGCATACCCATGTCGTTCGCGCACGTGCTAATCTCGCGTCGGGAGATTACTCCGTCGAAACGAGAGAGTATAGTGAATTAGTACGAGAAGGTGAAGTGTGGCTGAATACAAAACATAAGGACCACATCATGCTGGATCAAGATTTTGGCGTTCGAAAGATTGCTTCGGCGAACATATAGGGCGAGGCAGACCAAATTTTCTGCGATCTTTTGAATTGAACTCGGCCGCCTGCATTTCGAGTAGACACGGACTATTAGGGGGCGCTACTTGAAAATGGAGAAGCCCGCTATTAGCGGGATTCAGTTAGGCGTCTTGGCTTCGGCTCTCCCGTATCTCTTCAAGGAGACTGCCTCGCCAAGTGGCCTAAAATTCCGAAGATAGGTCAAGTGCAACTGGAGGAAACTAAGATGAAATGGCCACAAGTGATAGAAGGGAATCTAACAGAAATCCAGGCCTACTTGAAAGGACTAAACGGCAATACAAGGCTCACTCTAATCATTCCTGGGGAAGGTGAGCAAGAGTCGCCGAAGAACTTTTACCATGCAACCCCGGAGGAGCGAGCACGCGCGTTGGACGAGATCGCCGAGATGAACCGGGATCTTCCGGCATTGCCTGAGGAAGCGTTCCGTCGCGAGAACCTCTATGAGGAACGCCTGTAGATGGCGTATCTTGCCGATACGAATATCATCACCCGACGCATTCTTGCTGCTGACCCAAAGCATCCCCTGGTCAGTGCCGCTCTTCTGTTGCTTGACCAGCAGGGGGAGACAGTTTATATCTCCTCACAGAACTTGATCGAATTTCAGGCGCTGGCCACGCGCCCTGCTGTGGCCAACGGCCTGGGAATGACGCCTGTTCAAGCCAGCGCGGAAGCCCGGCGCATCGAGGCGATCTACCCGCTGCTACCCGACATCCCCGCGATCTATCCGTTATGGCGAAATCTGGTGGATACCTACACTGTCGTCGGCCGGCAGGTCTATGACGCCCGACTGGTGGCCGTGATGCAGGCCCATGGCATCACCCATCTCCTGACCCTCGATCAGACCGACTTTCGCCGCTATGCCGGGATCATCACCATCGTAGAGCCACAAATCGTTCGCTAAGCCCGGTCGCCTCACGCGTCTTCGCTATACCGTCCTGTATCCCCATGCCTTCCTTTTCGCCCGCACGCAGTCAGTGCCTTCCATGCTTGACCCTGCTGGATTTTGCCGATCTGCGGCAACCGGCGGCGGCCGGCAAACGTAAAAAGAGTTGGCGATGCCTCGCGCTTCCGGCGTATGAGCGCAACTCTTCGCCGTTTGTTAGGATCATCACTACGTATGGAACGGACAGAAGAACGCGAGGGAGCGTCCCTCGATGAAGATACGCCCGCGCCGCCGTCCCGCAATCGCGCCATCATCACGGTCGGTCTGATGCTCGGCATGCTGATCACCGCGATGGAGAGCACGGTGGTTTCGACCGCGATGCCCACCGTAATCGGGGATCTCCACGGAATCAACCTCTACTCCTGGGTCTTTTCCGCCTATCTGCTCGCAAGCACCACCACGGTGCCGATCTATGGGAAGCTTGCGGATCTGTACGGGCGACGCAAAATATTTCTCTTTGCCACCGCGCTGTTTCTGCTCGGTTCGATGCTTTCCGGCGCCGCCCAGACCATGCCGCAGTTGATCGCATTCCGGGCGCTGCAGGGGCTGGGGGCGGGCGGAGTCTTGCCGCTTACGCTCACGATCATTGGAGACCTGTATTCCCTCGAGGAGCGGGCTCGCGTGCAGGCGCTCTTCACCACCATGTGGGGATTGGCAAGCCTTGCGGGCCCGCTCCTCGGAGCCGAGATCACCACCCACTGGTCGTGGCGTCTGGTCTTTTACGTCAACCTGCCGGTGGGCTTGATCTCCTCGATCCTCGTGGGCGGGTTCCTACGCGAAACGAAATCCGAAACCGCCGGGGCAGTCCGTCTCGATGTGGCCGGATTGGTGCTTCTCACCGGCAGCGTGATGGCCCTGTTGTTCGGTCTGCTACGCCTTGGTACGGGGGCGGGACTGGCTTCACCGCTTACCGCCGGGCTGTTCGTCGCCGCCCTCGGTTTGTTGTTCGCTTTTCTGCGCCAGGAGCGGAGGGCGGAAGATCCGATGCTGCCGCTGGATCTTTTCACTAACCCTATTATCGCCGCGGCTACCGTGGGGAACGTGCTCATCGGCCTGATGATGTACAGCGTGGACACCTACATGCCGCTTTTTATGCAGGGCGTGCGGGGAGGGGATGCCCACTCCGCGGGGCTTGTCTTAACGCCCCTTGTCCTCTGCTGGTCGCTGGGCGCTTTCGTGGGCGGGCGCGCTCTGGTGCGCTTCGGCTTTCGCGCCGTGGCTTCGTTTGGGGTGACGACGATCGCTACGGCAGCCGTCGCACTCGGGTTTATGACCCCGACGACCCCGACGTTCTTCATCGTAGCCACCATGATCGTGCTGGGCTGCGGGATGGGACCGAGCAGCATGACGTTCCTGGTCGCGGCTCAGAACGCCGTATCCTATCGACAGCGCGGGGTTGTCACGGCGGCTTCGCAATTTTTCCGCATGATCACGGGGACGATCGGGGTAAGCGCCCTGGGCGCACTCCTGAGCGCGCGTATGGCGCACACGCTTGCGGGAATGGCTGCAGGACATGTACAGCCGGATGACATGCTGAACGCGCGTGCGAGAGCGGCCCTGCCGCCCTCCACCCTGCACATGGCTCAACAGGCGCTCGCGGGAGGCCTGCATCTCGTCTTCCTCGTGATCGCCGCGATCGCCGTAACGGCCTTCCTGCTTATCGCCCGGATGGGCAGATGGGATGGCGTCGAAGTTCCCGAGGAGCCGCATGCGGAGCAAGCCCTGGGATAAGCGGAGCCGCCGGAGGGTAAGGATTATTGGAAGGTCCTTAAACCTGGCTCAGGCGCTTGGAATCCTTCACACCCAGGTTGGTGTAGATGTCGCGTGTCGCGGTGGACCGATTGAAAGTATAAAAATGAATCCCTCGCACCTGGTTGTCCAGTAAGTCACGACACTGCTCGGTCGCCCACTGCACGCCCACGTGTCGCACGTACTCATCGTCCCCATCGCAGCGCGCCACGGCGCGGAGCAGGCGGGCGGGAAACCGCACTCCCAGCGCGAGCTCCGCCATCCGCTCCATCCCCTTTGCCGAGGTGATCGGCATGATGCCCGCGATGATGGGTACGGTAATGCCGGCGAGTTCGCAACGCTCACGGAAATCGTAGAGATCCCGATTGTCAAAGAAAAGCTGCGTCACGATATAGTCCGCGCCCGCGTCGATCTTTGCTTTGAGCCGATCGATCTCCAGCAGCCGGTTCGGCGTCCCCGGATGGCCCTCCGGAAAGCCGGCCACTCCAATGCCGAATCCGCGCGGATCCGCATGCGCGTGACTATCGTTGAACTTCTGAATGTAAGCGACCAGGTTCTCCGCATGCTGGAACGCATCGGTGGAGCGGTCGTAATTCGGCATGTTGCGCGGCGGATCGCCGCCGAGCGCCAGGATATTGGAAATGCCGTTTTCCGCGTATCGCTCCAGGATTTCGCGGATGTCGCTTTCCTGCTGACAGACGCAGGTGAGATGCGGGATGGCGTCGCAGGATGTGGTCTCTTTGATCCGGAGCACGAGATCGTTGGTCCGCTGACGCGTCGATCCCCCCGCGCCGTATGTGACGGAGACGAACGATGGCTGCAGAGGCTCCAATTCGGAGATCGTTTGATAAAGCTGTTCCGCCGCCGTGTCCGACTTGGGAGGCGTGAATTCGAAGCTGAAAGTCGTTCGATCGCGAGCAAAGATATCGCGGATGTGCATTGCTTTCCAATCTCACCGAACCGCGTAATCTCTGGGCTCGGTAGTCGGCCGGGGGCGATGCTCCGGCGCAAGGGCGGAAACGGGTGGCCTGACGGTCAAGTGATTTGATATGATACCTCTGATTTGATATGATACCTCAGGGAGGTGGAATTGGGAACGCTCTGTTCCATCGCCGCCGCGTTGACAGCGCGATGAGCCGCGTGCCATACTGAACCCTGGGTCGATACATCATGGCCTATATCACGTATTTTTATCGGCATCGGCAAGATATAAAACACTATGAAGCGCTCGGCTCTCCTTATCCTATTCGTCACCATTTTCATCGATCTGCTCGGTTTCGGCCTGATCCTTCCGCTCTTACCGGTATATATTCAGCATTATGGCGGCAAACCGTGGGTGGGCGGCGCGCTGATGGCGAGCTACTCCGCCATGCAGTTCCTCTTCTCGCCGATCTGGGGGCGTGTTTCCGACCGCCACGGCCGGCGGCCCATGATCCTGATGAGTCTCCTTGGCTCCGCAACTTCTTTCTACTTTTTCGGCGCGGCGAAGAGCCTGGCGGTCCTGTTTACCGCCCGCGTCGCCGCCGGCATTCTGACTGCGGCGAGCCTCCCCACCGCACAGGCGTACATTGCGGATGTGACCCCGGCGGAAAAACGCGCCGGCGCACTGGGAATCATCGGC
>JBBRKX010000437.1:0-5206 GCA_038231675.1 Chthonomonadales bacterium
CAGTATCAGAGCGCACGCCCGTGCCCAATTTGCCATGGTAAGCGGCTGAAAGCGGAAAGCCTGTCCGTCACGGTGGGCGGCACGAATATCGCCGACCTGTGCGCCCTCTCCCTGGAAAAGATCGCGGGTTTCTTCGAGACGCTCACTCTCTCCGAGCGCGACCTGTTGATCGCTCGCCAGATCGTCAAGGAGATCCGCACGCGGCTGGGCTTCCTGCTCAATGTGGGCCTCAACTATCTGACGCTGGACCGGGCGGCGGCGACGCTCGCGGGCGGCGAAGCGCAGCGCATTCGTCTTGCCACCCAGATCGGCTCCGGCCTGATGGGCGTGCTGTACATTCTGGATGAGCCGTCCATCGGACTCCATCAGCGGGACAATTCGCGACTGATCCGAACGCTCGAACATCTCAGGGAACTCGGCAACACCATCCTCGTCGTCGAACACGACGAGGAGACCATGGAGGCCGCCGACTGGCTGATCGACATCGGGCCGGGAGCCGGGGAGCATGGCGGACACGTCGTCGCACAGGGCACCGTCAACCAGGTCAAGGAAAATCCCAACAGCATCACCGGCCAGTACCTCAGCGGAAAGCTTCAGGTGGAAGTGCCGTCCGTTCGCCGCCCACCAGGCGATAAGTTTTTGGAGCTTACCGGAGCGCGGCAGCACAATCTGAAGAATGTTACCGCCCGGATTCCTCTCGGGCTATTCGTGGCGGTCACGGGAGTGTCCGGATCGGGTAAATCCACCCTGATTCAGGAGACTCTTTTCCCGCTGCTGATGCACCGGCTTTACGGTACGCATTCGGTCTGGGGCGCCCACGACGGTTTCCAGGGGCTCGAGCATATCGATAAGATCATCGATCTCGACCAGTCCCCTATCGGACGCACTCCGCGCTCCAATCCGGCCACCTACACCGGGGTCTTCGATCTGATCCGAGAGCTGTTCAGCAAGACGCAGGACGCCCGCATGCGCGGCTATGAACCGGGCCGTTTCTCTTTCAATGTAAAGGGAGGACGGTGCGAAAGCTGCAGGGGCGACGGCATCTTGAAGATTGAAATGCATTTCCTGCCCGACGTTTACGTTCCGTGCGAGGTCTGCAAAGGCAAACGCTACAATCGGGAGACTCTCGAGGTCAAATATAAGCACAAGTCGATTGCCGACGTTCTGGACATGACGATTTCCGAGGCCGTCGAATTCTTTGCGGCGCTCCCGAACATCGCGCGCAAGTTTCAGACCATGCACGACGTCGGTCTCGACTATATCCATCTGGGCCAGCCCGCGACCACGCTTTCCGGCGGCGAGGCCCAGCGCGTAAAGCTGGCGGCAGAGCTTGCGAAACGCAGCACGGGCAGAACCATCTATATCCTGGACGAACCCACGACGGGGCTCCACTTCGCGGATGTCGAAAAGCTGATCGGAGTGCTGAATCGGCTGGTCAACACCGGCAATACCGTTCTGGTGATCGAACATAACCTGGATGTGATCAAGACGGCCGACTGGATCATCGACATGGGCCCCGAGGGCGGAGACGGCGGCGGCGAGGTGGTGGCGGAGGGCACTCCGGAACAGGTGGCGGAAGTGGAGGCCAGTTATACCGGCCGGTATCTTCGCAAATACCTCAATAAATAAAATAAGCGCCCGGTGAAATTCCTTTCACCGGGCGCGATCATTCTAGATCACTAAACGGTCATGGCTTAGCACCTGCACGTAAGACGTGTGCCACGCGAAAACGTTCCCTTCTTTTACCCTGGGGCGTTATCCGTGTATAACCGACGGAGAAAACCTCTTGGGCAAACGATCGCAGGCGCGTCTCCAGCGCCTGCGGTCAGTAGGCGATAAACTGCTCGAGGAACTTCTTTCCGATCAGGAATCCCTCTTCACGCTCTACCGCATCATCCTCGTGCTCGATGGAAAGCACCCCGTTGAATCCGTTCCGCCTGAGCGCCGCGAGATACTCGCCCCAACGCACCTGACCGAAGCCGGGGATCACATACCGCCACCAGCCGTCTCCCTGATTTCCGACCCAGCGGCGACGCTGCTCCTTGATCTCGGTGTCCTTGGCATGCGAATGGAAAATGCGCGAAGCGAACTTGTCGACCGCAGCGATATAGTCGATGTCCTGGTGAACCAGGTGCGAAGGATCGAAATTCAGCCCGAAGTTTTTATTCGGGATCACTTCGAACATCCGGTCCCAATGTCCAAGGTGCTGGATATTGGTCGCATGCCAGTTTTCCATGGCGAGTTTGACGCCCTTGCTTTCGGCGTGCTCCAGCAGCGGCGGGAATACTTCCTTACAATCCTGCTCGATCGTCTGGTATCGATCCTTACCCTGTACGGGCATTCCCCCCATCGTGCAGACGACTTCCACCCCCAGCAAGGCTGCGGCGTCGATCGCGTTGTGGACCGTCGTGATATTTGCCTGCCGGCGCTCGGGGTTGCTGTCCGTGACGTTGGTGTAGGCGGCGAGTCCGGAAATCTGCAGCGCACGTTTATCCATCAAAGCGCGCACGGCATCCGCATCGGCCTGCGAAAAGGAATTGGTGTCGATATGTTTGCTGCCAGGGCCGGTCGCGAGTTCCAATCCCCCGAAGCCGTACTCGCCCGCGAACGCGGCAACGACCTCAAGCGGTTCGCTGGAATACGGCCCGGTCAAAATCCCGACGTACATTGATTTCTCCTTGATCGTTTGAGTTCCGGGTGCGTTCGCCGTTATGCGCCGTATAGAGGCAGAATACGGCAAAGCACCGACGCCCCGTCAATTCCCATTGGTCTGCCGCTTTTCCTCCCCGACTTGACGCTCCGCGCGGGTCTTTGTTATACTCGCGGCAGTCTTTCCATCCTTCAGGAGCTTTTTATGCTTTCGTTTGCCTCTCAGACCCACCGACGTATGCAACGTCTCATCCCCGCGTTATCCGGCCTGTTGTCCGTGGCGTTCTTGAGCTTTCCGCTTCTCCCTGTCTCCGCCGTGGCGGCCACAAAGCGTCCGCCGACATTGGATCCCACGTATGGCGGCCCGGCGTACAATCCGACCTCCGCCCACGTGCCTGGCCAGGAAGCTTCCTGGATCTGGGCCGAGAAAACGGAGGATAACCAATCCGTCGCCGTAAGGCGTGCGTTTACTCTTGCGACCGCCCCGAAGAATGCGACTCTCTATGTGACAGCGGACGATTACTGGACGCTGTTCATCAACGGGCAGCAGGTGGATAAATCGGGGACCGTCTCCACGAGTGGCCCATTGTGGAGCCATGTGCATCGGATCGACATCACGAAATATCTTGTCGCCGGTAAAAATGTAATCGCTGTCCTGGGAGTCAATGGCGTTCATGTGGCCGGTGTCCTTGCACGACTGGACATCGGCAAAAAGGAACTGCTTTTCACCGACACACAGTGGAAAGTCGGACCGGACCCTGGAGCCTCCAACGATTGGACGCGGGTGGGCTTCGACGATTCGGCGTGGAAGCCGGCAACGGTTATCTTTCCGCTGGCCGGCGGTCCCTGGCCGGCGGAGGGCGGTATCCTGGGCTGGCCGGGCTATCAGGCAGGCGCGGAACCCTATCTGTCGCACCTGTCGCTGCCCGTGATCGCCGTGCCCGAAGTCCATGCCGGCGAAGGCAGGATCGAGAACTCCGCCAGTCTGATTCAAAAAGGCGCGTCCCTTGTGGTTCACCTCGCTCCCGTGGGAGCCAAGGCCCCGCCGGGACTGGTGGTGGACTTTGGCAAAGAGCTGACCGGTCGCGTCGAGATCGAAACCACAGGCGCGGGGATCGTGCAGGTTGGCCTGGGCGAGTCGCTGGAGGAAGCAGTCAAGAGTCCATGGCATGGATTATATACGCTCACCATGACGCCCGATAAGAAATCGGCCACGCCGTACAGCGCGTTCCGATATGCCCACATTGTCTTCCCTGGAGCGCCCGGAACCACGGAAACCGTAGTCAAGAACATTTCCATCGATCATCTCTACTATCCGGTAAAGTATCGCGGATCGTTCGATTGTTCCGATCCCTTGCTAACTCGTATCTGGTACACCGGCGCATACACCACCCATCTGTGCATGCAGCAGGATATCTGGGACGCGCCCAAGCGCGACCGGCTGCGGTGGATGGGCGACCTGCATGTGTCTGGCGAAGTCATCAACAACGTCTTTGCGGACCGCTTCCTGATGGAACAGTCGCTCCAGCGCCTGCGTGACGACGCGCAGGGAGGAGCGCCTTCCACGGAGCCGCCTCATGGTCATGTGAACGGCATTCCAGGGTACTCCTGCGCCTGGATCTGCGGACTGGCGGATTTCCATCGGCATATCGGGGACTACGGCTATCTTGGCAAACAGCATGACCTACTGATCTCGATGCTGGAGTACTTCCGAGGCGAGATGGACGATCAAGGACTCTTCGCGAACAAGCGCAAAGCCTGGCCTTTCGTCGACTGGTCCCCGGGGTTTAATGAGGATACGCCGAGCGCACGGGCCGCCACGCACTTGTTCCTCGTCAAAGCGACCACGGAAGCGGTCTTTCTGCTTCGGGAAATGCACGATGAGGCAAACGCGCAAAAGTACGCGGGCTGGGCGACCGAATTGAAGAACGCCGCCGAAAAATACCTTGTGGACGCGGGCACGCACACCTTCGGTGACCGTCGCCAGACGAACGCGATGGCCATCTATGCGGGCGTCGCCACTCCAGAACAGACCCGCGCCGCCTACGAGCAGGTGCTGAAACCGGGCAGCCCGGACTGGAATGTGATGGCCACGCCCTACTACAACAACTATGTCATCTACGCGATGAGCATGGCGGGCCACACCGAAGACACATTGGGAGTGCTGCGCGACTACTGGGGCGGGATGCTTGCGGAAGGAGCGACGAGTTTCTGGGAGGGTTACGACCCGAAAGGGGAAAAGACGGACTACCACGCGCATCTGCAGGCGGACAATGGGGTCGGCTACTTTGTGAGCCTGTGCCATGGCTGGTCCTGTGGCCCCACCAACTGGCTCACGGAGCGCGTTCTTGGCGTCTGCCCCACGTCGGGCGGTTTTAAGACCGTGGACATTCTTCCCGAACTCGGTGACCTGACCTGGGCCAGAGGGGAAGTGCCTACGCCGGGAGGCACCATCGGGATCGAAATATCCCGACAGAAAGTGACGACGACCGTAAAGATCACGGTGCCCCACGGGGTTTCCGCAACCGTGGGACTGCCGGGAGACAAATTGGTGGGA
>JBBRKX010000438.1:0-5205 GCA_038231675.1 Chthonomonadales bacterium
CAGAAGGCGCCACGGGGTTTGGGATGGCGCATCCTCACATGCACGGGTTTCAGAAGACAGGCAGGACCGATCTGGTGGCGATCTCGGATGTGGTGGAGGAGAATGCCCGAGAATTTCTGGCTAAGTACGAAAGCCACGCCCGAGTTTATCATGATTACCATGATATGCTGGCCCAGGAGAAACCGGATCTCGTCTCGATCACGACATGGCCTCATCTCCATGCCGAGATGACCGTCGCGGCGGCGGAGGCGGGTGTTCGCGCTATTCATTGTGAGAAGCCGATGGCCACCACCTGGGGCGACGCACAGCGCATGAAGGCCGCCGCCGATGCGCATGGAACGATTTTGACTTTCAACCACCAACGCCGGTTCCTCGAGCCGTTTCAGAAGGCGGTGGAGATTATTCGCAAGGGCGAACTCGGCGCGTTGCAGCGCATCGAAGCGCAGTGCGGTGACCTCTTCGATTGGGGCACGCACTGGCTGGATATGATGCAGTACTTCAACGAGGAATCGCCGGTGGAATGGGTGATCGGCCAGATCGATAGCCGGGAAGAAAAACGCACCTTCGGCGCGTTTTCCGAAGGGCAGGGGATCTGTCATTACAAATGGAAGAACGGCGTTCGGGGCCTGATGATCACAGGGCATGAGGCCCGGTGGGACTGCGCGATCCGTGTGACCGGAACGGAAGGCGCGCTCGAAGTGCTATGGGACATGCCGGCGCTGCGCGTGCGCGTGAAAGGCGACGCGGACTGGCGGATGATCGAGACCGCCGAAGGCATCCATGGGGAAATCGCCATCGACCGTGCATGCGCCGACCTTATCAAGGCACTGGACGAGCCCGGATACAAACCGCTACTGACCGTGGACAACGCGATCAAGCATACCGAAATCATCTTCTCCACTTTCTATAGCAGCAAGGCGCGTGGGCGGGTGGATCTGCCGCTTACCTACGCGGGAAGCGCCCTGGTGGATATGGCGGAAGCGGGGGAAATCGGTCCTGATCGCACGTCGTAAATTGACGGCACGGCGGCTGGGGCGAGCAGGATTTTCGTCTCGATTAACATAAGAAACGCGCTATGACGACCTATCTATTAGCGCATGATCTTGGCACAACAGGCGATAAGGCGACCCTCTTCGATGCGGAAGGCCGTCTTGTCGCCTCTGCTTTTGCCCCCTATCCTACCTTTTATCCGCGACCGGACTGGGCCGAACAGGATCCTAACGCCTGGTGGGACGCCGTTTGCGTTTCTTCCCGGGACCTTCTCGATCGGATTCATGGAAGTCGCGAAAATTTAGGAGCGGTCAGCTTCTCCGGGATGATGAACGGCTGCCTGCTCGTGGACGATCACGGGGAGCCGTTGCGGCCCGCGATCATCCACGCCGATATCCGGAGCGCCGCCAAATGCAGTGCGTTGGCCGCAGAAGTAGGGGTCGAGCGGGCTTACCAGATTACCGGGAATCGTATCGCTCCGTATTTTACCCTTGCCAAGCTTGCCTGGCTGGTCGATCATGAGCCCGATACGCTGAACCGTGCCCGCTGGTGCGTTCAAACGAAAGATTATCTGGTGGGCAGGCTCACCGGAATCTGGGGCGTCACCGATTACTCGGATGCTTCCCTGACAGGCTGCCTCGATATGGCGAGCGGCGATTGGTCTCCGGAACTGATTGCGGCGGGCAGATTCCCGGCGCGCCTGTTGCCAGAGATACGGCCCGCCGCGACGATCGTTGGAACGGTGACTCAGGACGCTTCGGAAGCGACCGGGCTCCCCCTCGGGCTGCCGGTTGTGCTTGGCGGAGGGGACGGCGCATGCGCTACGGCGGGAGCGGGCTGCGTGGCGCCGGGCGATGTCTATCATTATCTGGGCGGGACCTCCTGGATTGGGGCCGTGACGGACGGCTATCGCCCCGATCCTTCCCATAGGGCTTCGGTTTTCTATGCGCTTGATGGGGAGCGATGCGTGCTCTACGCGACGAGTCAGAGCTCCGGCTCCGCCGTGGATTGGTTTCGCGGTGCGTTGGGCGTGGGGGAGTCGGGAGAAGATTTCGAGTCGCTCGAACGCAAAGCGGAACGTGTGCCCGTCGGCAGCAACGGGCTGATCTTTCTGCCTTATCTCATGGGAGAAAGGTCGCCGATCTGGGATTCCGATGCGCGTGCCGTTTTCTTTGGCCTATCGGCGTCGCACGGTCAGTCGGAAATGGCGCGAGCGGTGTTTGAAGGCGTCGCGTATGCGCTTGGAAGCAACCTCGGGGTGCTGCAGGATCTGCGCCTTGCGCCGGATTGCATTCGCGTGCTTGGCGGCGGAATGCGCAGCCCGCTCTGGAGATCGATCTTTGCGGCCGTTTATAATCGTCCTTTACAACTTATGGAGCGGCTTTCCGAAGCGACGTCCGCCGGAGCGGCCATGGCGGGCGCGGTCGCGATCGGGCTTTATCCGGACTATGCCTCTGCCGCACCACACTTCGCCCCACTCGGCGCCATCGAGCAGCCGGATCCAGAAAGCGTTGCCGTCTACGCGCACGGGGCCAGGATCTTCCATGCCCTTTATGCCGCATTGAAAGATCTGTACGTGGCGAACCGAGCCCCGATCGCCTGAACACGCGCTGCACGAAGCCTCGAAAGAGTCAACAGGTAAATGAGGGAAACAGAATGAAGATCGTTTCGGTGGAGTGGGGGTGTTTTGAGGCGCGGCGGCCCCGCAACGCCGGCAGCAACGCGCGCCTGGGGGATCATGGCATCACTATTCGGGCGCCTATCGCGCGTTTGATGACGGATGAGGGCGTTTCCGGCTTTGGCGTATGCCATGCGAATCCGGATCGAGCGAAAGAGATCCTCGGCCAGTCGTGGGAAGATCTCTACCATCCCTCGGAAGGCGTTCGGGAGCGATGGCATGCCTGGGAGTACCCGCTCTGGGACATGGCGGGTAACCGGGAAAATCGTCCCGTTCATGCGCTCGCCGCTGAGAGGAATGGGCGGCCCGCCTCTTCCGCTCTGCGCGTGGCCTGTTATGACACATCGCTCTACTTCGATGATCTGCATATCCCGTCCACGGAGGAAGCCGCGTTGCTCATGGCCGAGGAAGCGCGCCATGGATTTGACGCCGGGCATCGCGCGTTTAAGATCAAAGTCGGTCGTGGCGCTCGGCATATGCCCCTCGAGGAAGGGACGCTGCGCGACATCGCGGTCATTCGGGCTGTGCGCGGCGCGGTAGGAGCGAACGCGCCCCTCCTTCTGGATGCGAATAACGGTTACAATCTCAACCTCACGAAACGGGTGCTGAGTGAAACGGCGGATGTGGGGATCGTTTGGATGGAAGAGGCATTCCACGAGGACCCGGTTCTGTATCGCGATCTTAAGGCATGGCTGCAGCAGCGGGAGTTGCCGGTGCTTATCGCGGATGGCGAAGGGCATGCCGACCCGCATCTGCTTCGCTGGGCGGCTGAGGGCCTCGTCGACGTGATACAGTACGACATTTTTGGACATGGCTTCACGCGGTGGCTCGAAACAGGGCGGCTGCTGGATGTGGACGGTGTTCGCTCCGCCCCACACCATTACGGCGGACACTACGGCAATTTTGCGTCGTGTCATCTCGCGGGAGCTATTCAGGGCTTCACGTATGCGGAGTGGGACGAAGCGCACACGCCTGGAATCGACACCTCCGCGTATGTCGTCGCGGACGGCTTCGTATCGGTCCCCGACGCGCCCGGTTTCGGTCTTCGATTGGACGAGGAAGCGTTCGTTCATGCCGTTCGGACCAGGGGTTTTTCCCTACGGACGTAGGGCTTGGATGATTTCGCGCTCCGCCGGGGATGCAACTACGGCGCCCTCCTCTATGACCTGCAACGCCATTTCCCAAGCGTCAATATAGACTACCAGGTCGTCGGCACTCCCGACCTGAACGGGGATGGAAAGGAGGACATCGTGTTCCAGAGCCAGAATAGCGGTGATGTCAGCTACGTCCTGCTCAATAACCTCGCGATCATCGGAAACGGCTTCCTCTTCCATGGCGTCAATCTGGACTATAAGATCGTCGGCATCCACTAATTCGCTTCCATCCGCGTAAACCTCACGCAGGGCATTCGCTTACGCCGGCGAATGCCCCTTCCTTTCTCGCGACTATCCCCGTTACATCTGTAGAACCAGAATTCATCAAAACTATTGAGAATCCACTTGGCTCACAAAGAGTGTGTTGAATTTCAAGTTGCATTCGCAGGAGTCGGGGCGTTGCTTCCCGAATTGGGGCCGGTCCTATTGCGGACTATAGATCATTGCAGGGAGACGCGGAATGAGCGATCGCTATTATCGGTATGGTATCATCGGCACGGGGCGAAAGTACGGCACGGAGGGATCCACCGGGTTTGGAATGGCGCACTCGCATGTGACCGCCTTTTATAAACATCACGGCATCGAGTTGGTGGCGATCGCCGAGGTTCGAGAAGACAATGCCCGTATGTTCGTCGAGCAGTACAATGGGTATGCCCATGTCTATCAAGATTACCGCGAGATGCTGGCGAACGAGCGTCTCGACCTTGTCAGCGTCTGCACCTGGCCGGACATGCATGCCGAAATGGTCGTGGCAGCATGCGAGGCGGGAGTGCGCGCTATTCATTGCGAAAAGCCCATGGCGACCACCTGGGGCGATGCCAAGCGTATGAAGGCCGCGGCGGAAGCGCACAACGTGATCCTTACCTTCAATCATCAGCGGCGCTTTCTGGATTGCTTTCAATGCGCGAAACGTTTGATCGACGAGGGCGCCATCGGTAAGCTGCGATGGCTCGAGGCCGAATGCGGCGATATGAGCGACTGGGGCACGCACTGGCTGGACATGATGTTCTTCCTGAATGGGGAGACGCCGGCGGAGTGGGTGATGGGCCAGATCGAAAGCCACACCGGGCGAACCGGCTTCGGAGTCCCTCAAGAGGACCAGGCGATCTGTCACTTCCAGTGGAAGAACGGTGTGCGCGGGCTGCTCGTCGTCGGGCCCGGCCAGAACCTCGGCGCGGCGGTGCGAATCATCGGGTTAGAGGGTACGCTGGAGATCTCCTGGGAAATGAAGTCGGTGCGGATCCGCGCCAAAGGCGACGCGGACTGGCGAGAAATCAACACCAACGAGGGGATGCAGGGGGACTTTTCGATCGACCGTGCGTGCGCCGATCTGGTGCGTGCCCTGGATGAGCCCGGCTATAAGCCGATGCTGCGCGTCGAGAA
>JBBRKX010000439.1:0-5199 GCA_038231675.1 Chthonomonadales bacterium
CACCGTCGAGGCGGGCGGGGCCATTTTCGATGTGGATGGGGATGGCTGGCCGGACGTTGTCTTCGGAGGGGATTGGCAGAGCAAGGAGATCTGGTGGTGGCGTAATCCCGGCCCGGTATGGGATCCTAACAAGCCGTGGAAGCGGTATACGATCAAAAAGAGCGGGGCGACCCAACATCATGATCAGATCTTCGGCGATTTCAAGGGGACGGGGAAGCCACAACTTGTTTACTGGAATCAGGGGGCAAGTAAACTTTTCATCGCAGACATTCCCCGCAATCCACGTGAGGTGGAAGAGTGGCCCGCCACCGAAGTGTTTACCGGCAGCGCGGGCGAGAACCCCGGCAAGTATGCCGAAGGCGTGGCTGCGATCGATATGGACGGCGATGGCAGAGTGGATCTTCTGGCAGGGAACTACTGGTTCAAATACCTGGGAGACAATAGATTCAAGCCGATCCGGATCGGGGATATCGGTGGCCGCATCCTCGCCGGTCATCTGATTAAAGGATCGAAGATCCCGCAGGTGGTGATCGCCCCCGGTGACGGAGTGGGGCCGCTGAAGTGGTATGAATGTATGGGAGACCCTGCCGACACGCATTCCTGGGTAGGGCACGACCTGCTTGGGCGCGACATGATCCACGGCCATAGCTTGCAGATCGCCGACATCGATGGGGATGGAAACCTCGATATCTTTACTGCCGAAATGGCCAAGTGGACGGAGAGCCGTCCCGATTCGGACAATCCCAACGCAAAGGCATGGATCTTTTATGGGGATGGCAAAGGACATTTTCGCCAGACGGAATTTGCCTCGGGCATGGGATTCCATGAAGCCCGCGTGGCGGATTTGAATGGCGATGGCCGCATGGATATTCTGGACAAACCCTATAACTGGGATGCGCCACGGGTGGATGTCTGGCTGCAAGAGCCGCCGGGGCGACCTTCCACAAAAAAAGAACGCCGTCCCTGACCTATGTCTTCTTAAGACCGCTTCGATTCCATGCGCTGCGCTGTTGTTCTCCCTTGCTGCCGCTTGACGCCCGTTCAAGCAATCTGATATACTTCCCGGGCGCGGCAACGGTGCGGGAAAGGGTACAGGTGAACGAGATGAATCACGATCCTCGGCAGCCTTATGAACCTGAGCGGTCAGAACCCTTCTTCAAAGCAATGAAGACCTGGATGCGGGAAAGGGCAGGATGGAGCGAATACCCCCGTTTGATTCTATCCACGTTTCTGGGGCTGATAGCGGTCGCGGCGGTCGCCGTGGCGGTTATAGGCTTTGAGCGCCGCTCTGCCCTCCCATCCTCCGGATCGCATTTCGCGGTATCACCCGGCTCCGGGCTGACCGTGATGCCCGCCGGGGGCGGGGCAAAGTCGGCGCATCTGCAGTTGAGCGCATCTCTGGACGCAGCGGCCCAGGACAACGTCCAGAAAGCGAAAGTAGTCGCTAAAATCTCGCAGTGGACGATCGAAGCCGAGTACGATCATCTCCGTGGCAAGGTGATCAATAACAGCGGCCGGCCTGTACTGCATTGGAAGGTCGCATGTCAGTATGTCGATGCAAACAACAAGGTCCTCGATTCCGATTTTGCGGAATCCAATGAGGTTCTTCCAGCGGGAGCTTCAAAAGACTTTGAAATCCTACATTTGTATCTTCCCGACAATAAGAAAGTCCTCACAAGACTGGAAGACGTGACGTTAGGAGCTACCGGCGGTTCTCCTGGGAGGCGATTGACCGACGCCTCCAGGTAGTGCTATCTTGTTATCGATTATGCATACAAATGGTTGCTCTGTCGCTTCGGCGCGGCCGGCCTTATAGAATCCAGAGGAGAAACGATGGCACTTCATATTCTTTATGTCGGCAGTTCGACTTTTTCGAAGATCGACGTTCCGGACGGCGAAGAAACGCGGTTTGTGCGTGAATACAGCAGCTGGCTCGCGACTACCTCCCAAAAAGGCGGATTCAGATACACGTCTGGGCACGACACGAATTTCGTCGTGTTCGCTAACATCGCTGCCTATAAGCTGGAAGGCGCTCCGTAATCGTCACCCTGACTCTTGCACGCTATTTCAGATCACCAGCCGAATAGTTTTTTTATCCGCGACGAGAGTGAGTGCGGACGGTCGTATCGCGCCAATCGGGGGATGGCTCCCTGTTGCAGCAAAAAAGCCACGACAGCCGGTCTCTTATTCCGTCTGGCAAGCTGAAGCGCGGTCTCATGGTTCGATACCCTGTTACTACCCTCGGTGGAGATTGCGTTGGCATCGGCGCCGGAAGCGATCAGGAATTGGATCATTTCCAGAGAAGCCCTTTCCACGGCCCACATCAGGACCGTTCGGCCCCAGTTGTCCCGTTCCTCGATGTCCGCGCCTTGCGCCAGGAGCATTCCGGCAATCTCGAGGTCGTCCGCTGCTTTCGGCCCATTGAACTTGAGCCGTTGGAAGGTCCCTCTGGCTCCGGCGGCGATAAGCATACGCGTCATTTCCGCGTTTTGTTGGGAGATGGCATAATCGATCGCCCTGGTATTGTCGTATGTGTCCAGCGCGTTCACGTCCGCGCCGTGTTCGAGCAGCAACTGAACCAGTTCCGCATGGTCGCTTCGGGTCGCCGCCATAAGGGCGGTGCGTCCGGACAAAACCCCTTTTATGTTTGGGTTTGCTCCGTGAGAGAGCAGAAACGCCGCAGTGTCGGCGCGCACCAGGAGCGCGGCATAGCCGAGATAGGTGATCGTATCCTCATACACGTCGCGATCGACCGTTTCCGATATTGGCAACAGGCGATCGATGTTCGCCCCTTGTTCCAGGAGAAGGGCCGCGTCTCCGAACGCCCGGTTGTCGATGGCGGAGGCGAATGCCTTGTCGACTTCAGAAATTTCCTGGGTGCTGTCCACAGGCATATCCTCCACATATTTTTACGCGTTTGCTGTAGGCATTGTGAGGCATTGGCCGTTCGACAGGAAGTGAAAAACGTAACAGTCACCGGCTGCCAGCCAGCCACAGCCGTGTCTTGAACTCCCGTGGCGGCATGCCTACCGGATTCCAGAACTGCGGCAATACAAACTGCCGCCTACGACTTTCGCGCTTGAAAATAGCGGGCTTTGCCGCGTTCGATATAAACGCGCAACGCGCCTTCGATATCGTTCGACTGGATCAAGGGAACGCCAATGACGGCGATGCCCGCGCCAAGCGAAAACGCTCGCTCGCCATCCTCGATGCGGAAGGTCCCGACTCCCACCGGAATCTGCACGCGACTAACGACCGATTCGAGGCCGAGCAATGCGTCGCGTTCGGGTTGCGCGTTACGTTGATCCGCGCCCCAATGGACGTACACCGCGTCCACTCCAAGCGCTTCCATCTCCACGGCGCGTTGCGCCACATCGGGCGCGGCGTAGAGGTCGGTGATCAGCGTCACTCCCGCCTCCGCCGCCGCGCGTACCGCTTCGCGGATGCTCGCGTCGCTTGCCACGGCGCAGATGGTCGCGATTCGCCCCCCCTGGCTGGCAGTCTCCACCACATACTTGCGTACGCCGTCCATCATCTTGTAGTCGGCCAGCACGGGCACGCCCGGAAAAGCCTCCGCGAGAGCGCCAATGGCGCGTACTCCCGCGAAAGTGATCAAAGGCGTGCCTGCTTCCAGCCAATCCGCACCCGCTTTGACGGCCGCTTCCCCGATGCGAAGCGCATCATCGATATTCAGCACATCGATCGCCACCTGAACGATCGGCGGCTCTATCTTGAGTTTATCCAAGTTTCTCCTCCTGATGGATCAAGCAGGACTGCCCGCTCGACAAGCTTAACTTATGTATTGGAACATGCTCCCACAACGGATAGCGCCGCCATCCAACCGGCGTTCGGGCTTTCTGCTGGAGTGGGAATCGTGCGAAACCGTCTTTTTTCAAAAGAAAGCGTATTGTAATTGAGATTTCTATGTCTTATAATATAACCTGTACTTAACCAATTTACGGACGTTTCATTTCGTGCTCGGATCCGCTCTCGCTTCGAACCTATTCCTCTCATGAGAATAGATGGTTTCTCTTATAGCGGAAAGACAAGGTGCGAGCGCAAGCAGAGGGAGTGTTCATGTTATTATCGACGCGCAGTTGGAGATTGGCGCTGATGGGGTCCACCAGCGGGTTGCTTCTGGCAACCGCGTTTTCGACCCTTGCCGCCACCAACCAGCCTAAAAAGCCTGCGGCCGCTTCAGGCCATCCCGTTCTGCGCCATGTCGCACCGGTAGTGGGATCCCTACGCTATAATCGCGATGTTCAGCCTATTCTCGCGGCGAACTGCATATCGTGTCACGGTCCGGACTCGGCCTCACGTCAGGCGGGACTGCGCCTCGACCGCCCCGCGGACGCGGCGGCAATCAAAAATCGCACTGCCGCCATTATCCCTGGAAACCCGGCTGCCAGTGAGATGATCACGCGCATCACAGGCAGAGGCCAGTTGATGCCGCCTCCAAGCACCCATAAGACTCTCACGCCCGCGCAGATCGCGACGCTCACCCGATGGGTGAAGGAAGGCGCGAAGTACGAGCTGCACTGGTCTTATGTCGCTCCGGTGCGTCCCACGCTTCCTGCAGTGAAAAACGTTTCCTGGGCCCGTAATCCGATCGACCGGTTTGTGCTGGCACGCCTCGAAAAGGCCGGGCTGACTCCCGCTCCGGAAGCCGACCGCCGCACCCTGGCGCGCCGTGTCAGTCTCGATCTGACAGGTCTGCCGCCTGAGCCGGCGGATGTGGAAGCGTATGTCAAAGACAAATCGCCGAATGCATACGAGAAGCTCGTCGACAAATTTTTCGCCAGCCCGCACTATGGAGAACACCGCGGGCGATACTGGCTGGACGCCGCGCGTTACGCCGATACAAATGGGATCCATTTCGATAACTACCGCGAAATGTGGGCTTATCGCGATTGGGTGATCAACGCCCTCAATAAGAACCTCCCGTTCGATAAGTTCACGGTCGAGCAGCTTGCGGGCGACCTGCTGCCCAATCCGACGACCGAACAACTCGTGGCGACGGGATTCAACCGGTGCAATATCACCACGAACGAAGGCGGGGCGATCGACGAGGAGTACCGAGTTCTGTACGCTCGCGACCGTGCGGAAACCACTTCCGCGGTCTTTCTAGGGTCCACGCTGAACTGCTCGGTCTGTCACGATCATAAGTACGATCCCTATACCCAGAAAGACTTCTAATCC
>JBBRKX010000440.1:0-5199 GCA_038231675.1 Chthonomonadales bacterium
CCGGTGGTATCTTCGCGCCCTTGCTCGTACTCGGCGCATTGATCGGCCTGGGAGTCGGTGAGATAACGCGAAATCTTTTCCCGCACCTGATTCCCAATCCGGCAATATTTGCGGTTGTCGGCATGGCCGCCTACTTCACGGCGATCGTACGTGCGCCGCTAACGGGAATCGTTTTAATTATTGAAATGACGGGTAACTATGCCCAGATGCTTCCTCTGGTGGTCGCGTGCTTTTGCGCTTACGTAGTGGCCGAGGGATTAGGCGAATTGCCTATCTACGAGAATTTACTGCAAAGAGACCTCATTCGTAACGGCGAAATCCTCGCACCGACCGAGCCCATCGTTATTGAGGTCGAAGTCGAGCCTGGAGCCCCCTTTGACGGTAAACAGGTAAGGGAGCTTGGTCTTCCTCCGGGATGCATCCTTGTCCTGTGCCAGGAGGGCGGCCGTGAGTGGATCCCAACCGCCGACACGCATTTGGAGGGTCATATCCGCCTTACCGCCGTGGTCGCTCCCCAGGCGAAAGGGGCGGTGAGAGTGTTGCGAGACGGCTGCGAACGTTCGGACTGAGCGTAAAGCCATCGGTGGACGGCAGAGGTATAATAGGAAATCCATTCTCCGCACCGTATTGGAAACATCATAAACAAGTGAATACAGCCCGCGGCGATGATCCAGCCGAAGGAATCTTAATGAACGCAATCTTTCACGGCCTTGTGCTCACCGGCATGCTATTCACAGGTGTTACCGGGCAAATCTCCGCGCGTGGTGTAGCAGCCGACCTACCCAATTTTCATACTGTTGCACCTGGCATCTATCGTGGGGCCGCTCCCACGGAGGCGGGACTAGAGAAGCTTCGCGCCATGGGAGTGCGAACTGTGATCGATCTTCGCATTTCTCCGCGTCTGGTAAAGCGCGAAAAGGCCGAAGCACAAGCCCTTGGGTTCAAGTGGATCAATCTTCCCATGGGAAGTGAGCCGCCTACACGGCATCAAGTGGCTGCACTTCTTTCCACCCTCAAACTCGCGCCACGGGAGCCAGTTTACGTGCATTGCCAACACGGCGCCGACCGCACAGGTTGCATGATCGGCATCTGGCGTGTTACCCAGCAGAACTGGACGTTCCCGCAAACATGGGCGGAGATGCGCCACGATGGATTCAACCCGCATTGGCATAAACTCTCTCAGGCGGTGCGTGAGCGCATCAAGCCTTAACGCCTTCTTGTACGATCGCTCTCTTGCCATTCGGCATACGGCGCAAGCGTTCTAAAGGATGCCTTAAGACCGCGATTCCAGTCTCGACACGTATGCGTAAAATTGAAACTAAATGCTCGAATTGTCCGTCTCTTTACCACGGGGCATATAAAAGGCTCGTGCTATTCCATCCCTCGGGCAACAATCGGCTTTTCCATGCTATTACAGGAGAGTTTATGACCACCGACACTATCGTAAAGGATAATGCTCCAACCCCTCGTTCGCTTGCCGAGCTGCGCGCCTTACGTAAACCAATGAAAAATATAAGTCTTCAGCATGAGGAAAGCCTCACGGTGATGAATCGCCTGGCGGTCTGGATAACAGACCGGGTAGGCACGATGGGCTTTTTCTTTTTGATATTCGGCTGGACTGTGGTATGGTGCGGCTACAACATCGCGGCGAGCGAAATCTCTGGTCTGCACTGGAAGGCATTCGACCCGTTTCCGGCCTTCGTCGCATATCTGCTGATCAGCAATGTCATACAAATTCTATTGATGCCTCTTATTATGGTGGGACAGAATGTCCAGGCGAAGCATGCCGACCTTCGCGCTCAAAACGATTTCGAGATAAACTGTAAAGCAGAAATGGAGATCGAAGTTATTTTACTCCACCTCGAGCATCAACAGGACCTACTTATGCAGCTCGTACAGGCACAGGGCGCAAAGTTGGACACCGCGTTGGCGAAAGCGGATGATTCGGGACACACCCCGACGGACGGCTCATCGCCCGCTTTGAGTGTAGTATCATAGCGTGTGCGGAAGCTACGAATAAGGTCGTAGAATTCTATTCTTTCGGACGTTCTGACGAACGCAGCAGGAGGCCGGGATCGGCCTCCTGCTTTCCTGTCGCAGGCCGAAGCAGATTTGAGTCATGGACCGAACTGCCCCGTGCGGGCCGAAGGAGCATGTTGCTGGAACGTTCCTGCTCCCCACGATCCAGCAAGTACATCAGGCAGTTCTCAGCAGCGAGGCGCACGCGGCGTTGGGCCTGAGTCGACGCGTTTGCTTCTGCCTGTTTCTGAACGACTGGTGCGAGGCGCACATCTCCAACCTGTTCCAGTGCATTCAATATTGCCACGGCAAGATCGGGGTTGGTGCGGGCAACCCTGTCCGTTAATAGAGCACACAGCCGCTTCTGCTGGGTGAAGGGGAGTAAAGAAGCATCGCTTGCCTTCAATTTTGGCAACAGTCGCGTAAGAGCCGAAGCGACCACAATCTGCGTGCGTCGATTGGACCAACCCAATGCGTATATTAACGGCGTGATGGCGCGCACGTCATCATACTGGGCCAGAGTAATGTGATCGAAATTCTTCCGGCGTTGAGTGCGGACCGCAACCCATATCCCAACAGTAGTGGACACAAGAACCAGGGATATAACCCTGGATTTGTAATCCCCTGCCCAGAAACTGAGAACCGACATCACCATCGTGACCGGGACCAGCGCCCATAACAGCAGAGAGAACACCATTTGAAGGAATCGGGATATACGGCCAGACTTCTCATTGCGATACCGACCCAGCAGCCGTTCCACTGCCTCCCGTTCCGGCGCCGTAACGTTCACGGCTTCTGCCTCATCAACGTCCGGATTAACCTCTTCTTGATTGAAGGTCTCGTCGATCACCATAGGTGTGCTCCCGTGGCCGCCAGGGCAATGCTTGCACGGCCATCATCTTACGCCGCCATTCACACGATATCGCATTAATAGTTTAGTCCAGCGACAATGTCCCCTACACTGTCAGCCGTAGCGCGATAGGCATTGGTATTGCCATTTGAAGGGTTAAAGACCGGCTTCCCTCCATTGTCCTTTCCATCCGGCCCCACACTATACAAAATGTATGACTTGCCTGTCCGCCGATAGCCGAACGTTCCATGCTTTGCAAAGGGATCCCGTGGAAGTTGTGCGGCGTAGTTCGGCACGAGTTTATACAGGGTGGAGGGATACATGCCGTGTTCCGAGCGGAATGCACGTAATTGAAGTGCGGTCGTCAGCAGTGCAACCTCAGTTTGTGATTTTGAGGTATCCATGAAACCGACACCCATGTATATTGGAATGATGATCCGATTAATGGGATTTTCCATAGCCTCCGGTAACGATGGGCGCGTCGCATAGGGTATATCCGCATTCGCGCTTAACCGATCCATGGAAGTAAGAAATTCTCGGATAATGCGGGATCTGCCATAATAAAGGACCAGCGCGCTTACGCTAAGCCGATTTAGTTTGACCTCATTAAACATTGGCTTTTCACTTCTAGGGGTTTCGGTTCCCGCAAACTGGCGCAGATCCTGACCATTGAGAACCTGTAACATGCCGGTCGCGACGTCCCACTTCTCCTGTTGAATCGCGGCGGATGCAGTAACATGCATTCTCTCAAGCGATTTCAATTGGCGAGCTGCAATCCGAGCCTGCTCTCCGGTCAGGTGAGGCACGATCCGCCAGGCTTCTTTAATACCGATGCCTTCAATGGCAATGCCCGCCAGCCAGCCATTCAATTGACTCCCGTGCGGTAGTTCCTCTCCGAGGTGTACTATGTCCAGTACACTTTCCATTGCTCCGCTCCAGTTCCCACCAAATTCCTCCAACCGAGCTTCCATCGTCAGAATTTTAGCAATGGAGCGCATTTTTTCGTAGTTGGGCCACGATCCAACCAGTTTTCCTTGCCACGAGGAATCGAAGGGTTCCTGATAGCGATAGGTGAAACTCTTCCTAATCTCCTTTAACGCTGCAAGATTTGCGCGAACGAACGCTTGCTGCCTTGCTACTGTTAAAGGCGTTTCTCCCAGATCACCTGGCATACGCGGATCAGGGACAAAGGTTTTAATTCCCTTCTCGTCCACGATCAAACCACCTGCCCGCATCGCAAAATCAAATCCATTCGGAGCGGGAAGCGTGGGTGTATGAAAATTCGACAGCGTGGGTTCGTCGAGCACGAGGCGCCACACGCAGAAACCTACTGTAGGAAGCAATGCGCTGAGAATAACCACTGCCTTGCTGACCGCAATACGACGCGCGGCGACCTGCCGTTGTACAAGAGTCGACAGAGCCGATGTCGGAATTCCCATATTCCACAATGCGTTCCTGGAAACTTGTGGAGGCGCGGCTTCCCCTAAAGCTTGAAGCGCTCGCAGAGCTCGCCCTGGCCCACCTGATGGGGCCAATTCGGCACGCATTTGAGATATGCCGCGTGACATCGCATTATCCGCATCCATGGCATCCCGGCACTCTTTGCAAAACCATCGATGGAATGTGAGCGCAGGACTACCCAAAAAATGGTAACGTCGGCAATGCATCACGATGTCCCTCCCTTAGGGTCACATGGCAGCAAACCCTTCGCAATCGCGGGGTCCGATGTCGTATCGTCGATATGTGCTTTCAACGCCTCACGTAGTAGACGGCGAGCCGTGAATAACCGGGATTTGACCGTTCCCGCAGGCACATTCAAAACGGTGGCAACTTCGAGCACCGTGAGTTCCTGAACATGAAAAAGGATAAACGTTTCCCGCAACTCTTCCGTCAGTCGATTGAGCTCATGTCGCAACTCCATCGCTTCCCATTGCGGTTCCATCGGGGAATATGGTATTTCGGCAATGGATTCCAGCGAGGTATGCGCATGGTGTGAGCGGAGCCAGTGCGTGTATTCATGATAGGCGATGCTATGCATCCAGGTGATCAGCAGCGATTTATTGCGGAACTTACCCAGTGCCTGCCATGCCTTGACGAATGTTTGCTGGGTAAGGTCCTCCGCAACTTCGGGATCGTCCGTAAGATAACGAAGCATTCGAAAGATCCGAGGGTAATGTTCCGTGACAAACCATTCCCGCGATGATCGGTCCCCGGTGAGTATTCGCTTTATTTTTGCGCTGTCGAACAACGGTTTTCCCCTTTTTTTCACATTACCGGACATTTAGAGCCTGACTGAAAGGTATTGGTTCATCGAGTCCGAAAAGTCCCTA
>JBBRKX010000441.1:0-5188 GCA_038231675.1 Chthonomonadales bacterium
ACCGTCATCGTATTCCGTGGAAGTAGAGAAAGGAATCGCAGGATTCGTTGCAGGGTGATTATCTTTCGTGACGCACGTGCTGCTTCTTCTCCGCCTGCCGGAGCAGATTCAGAATGCTAATGGGGGACTGCATGGTCTGAGCGTAGTTGAGAACTGTCTGACCGCCATTGTCTTTCGCACGTACATCCGCTCCACAGGCAATCAGCAGTCGTAGAGTCTTAAAACTCCCCTGCTTAGCGGCAGAGTAAAGAGCCGTTCTGCCGTCCTTATTACGCGTATCAATATCCGCGCCTCGGTCCAGCAGCCAGCGTACGGCACGCTCATTCTCACAAGTAACCGCGCTGAAAAGAGCAGTTTCTCCCGCTAAGTCCCGGACGTTTATCCGTGCGCCCCTGTCCAGTAAACGTTGCATGGCGATTGTATCATCAGCGCGGTCGGTGTATGATCCGGCGGCATATAGTGCTTCCCAGGCAGAATATCCCTTATCCGCTTCCAGAGGGAGCGGTTGTCCGGCGGAACGTCTTTCGCATTGGCATCCGCCCCGCTGGCCAGGAGAGAAATAACTGTCGCTGTGTTGGTTTCCTTGATCGCGGCAATGAGGGCACGGTTCATCCGCGTTTGCTGCGTCCATCGGGCCACCCACCAGACGCTTATGCTTACCAGAACCACCACTGTGATTAGCACAAGCCTCCGCCATTTTTTGTTAGGTGTTGGTTTCATTTCGCTTCCATGCGCCCAGTCCCGTGATTTCCACGAGGACGTAAACCGCGTCTTTTCCATCTGTACTGGACGCAAACCAACCCGCTTGCCAGGAGCAAACGGGCTTGTTCGCTTGTCCAGCTTTATTCAGGGCGGGGAGTCGGTTTTAAGCGATAGGCGTCCTGGAACGGCAGCATCCAGCCCGGATATTCGGGCGGCAGGGCGCTGACCTCGTCGAGCAGCGTGATCTCGTCGTGGGTAAGTTTGAGATCCACTGCGGCAAGGTTGTCCTGAAGTTGATCGAGACGCTTGGCTCCGATAATGACCGAGGTGACGACCGGCTTCGTCAGCAGCCATGCGAGAGAGATGCGGGCGGGGCTGCAGTCGTGCGCCCGCGCGATGGGGGCCATGGCTTCGAGGATCTTCCAGGTGCGTTCTTTGTCGACGAGGGGAAAGTCGAACTCGGATCGGCGCGCGCCTTCCGGCTTCTGGTTCTCGCGGCTGAATTTGCCGGAGAGCAGGCCACCGGCAAGGGGGCTCCAGACGAGCAGACCCGTCTTTTCGGCTTCCAGGAGCGGGACAATCTCGCGTTCGAGGTCGCGTCCGGCGATGGAATAGTAGGCCTGCAGAGTGTCGAAGCGGGCAAGGTTCTTAAACTCAGATATGCCCAATGCTTTCGCGATCTTCCAGGCCTGCCAGTTGGAGCAGCCGATATAACGGACCTTGCCCTGGGTTACGAGAGTGTCCAGAGCGCGCAATGTCTCTTCGATCGGGGTAACGGAATCGTTGCCGTGGATCTGGTAGAGATCGATGTGGTCCGTCTGGAGGCGGCTCAGACTGGCCTCCACGGCGTCCATGATGTGACCACGAGAGGCGCCGACGTCGTTCCTACCCTGGCCGACGCGGCCGAAGACCTTGGTGGCCAAAATGACGTCTTTACGGGCGATGTTAAGGTTCTTCAGGGACTGGCCGAGGGTCTTTTCGCTTTCGCCTTCGGAGTAGACGTCCGCCGTGTCGAAGAAGTTGATGCCTGCGTCCAGGGAAGCCTTGATCAGTTCATCGGCGCCCGCCTGGTCTACCGCGCCGATGGCCTTCCAGAAGCCTTCGCCTCCATTGAAGGTCATGGTGCCCAGACAGAGGGTCGATACGAGCAGTCCGGTGTTACCAAGCGGTTTATATTCCATATTTCTCTTTCTTTGCTTTCAGGCGAATGGCGTTGCGACTACCGTCCGGATTGCAGAGCGCTCCGATCGCACGAAAACTCCCTGCACACTGAAGATACGAACGTACTCCGCGCGGATGCTCACAAAATTCCGATAATTATCCGCCATCGCAATTTCAAATGTAGAAAAATGCAACCGGCCGAGGAAGATTTGCGTCAGACGCGGAGTGCGGGCTGACGATGGAAGGATCGATATCCGGGTGCACGAATCGGGCTGGACGCCCTATGCGCCACTGGTCAACTTCCTGCTGACAGGCACGCGGTTAATACCGGCCTCAATTCCACTGGTTTCCTATACTGCTACCAGCGGGACGTGCGCGTACGTAAGGATTTTACTGTCCAGGGTCATGAGAGGAAGGCCATAGACTCTGGCGGTCGCTACAATCATTTGGTCAGTGGGGGCTTTATGGAACACGCCAGGCAGTCGAGTCGAATCCACTACGATTTCAGGGGTTAAAGGCAGCAGGCGCACTCCAGGATAGGATAGTGCTGTGGTTATCCACTCCAGTACGGGAAGAGTTAGCGTCAACCTTTTGTACTCGACCAGCTTGGCGATTTCCCAGCATGAGAGAACGCTCACAGCGATCCCGGTGGACTGAGCGGCCGCCAGCACCGCAAAATACTCTGGTGTGAGCTGTGGATCACCATGAACCCACCAGATCCAGATGTGAGTATCGATCAGTATCAGCGCAATGCCTCCCACTCTTCTGAGGCAGTCGATGGTCCAAAAGGGTCTTCGTAGTGGGTTACGGTTCCAATAAGTGGTGTGCGATTCTCTTCACTTACCCGCGTAACCGGCGAAATGGTAAGCGCCACCTTCTCACCGGCCTTTAAGGCAAACTGGCTTGCATTCTCCAGATACAGAGCCTCATTTTCGCCTACAGTAGCCTCTGCAAATACCGTCATCGTACCAACCGATACCCCGCTGTTCATAGATTTACACCTAATCTCAAAGTAGCCTTATCAACATTGTAGCACGACTCTATCAGGGGATAAAAACCGATCTTTCCTTGCTCGCCCGGCTGATACATCGGCGGCAACGCACCCAATCTGCGCATCCATTCCTCCGTGCCAGGCGTTTGCAATGGATGTGGTGGCCCGTCGCCGCCGAGATGACCTGCACGGATGGGGTGCTGAATGGGATAGGTTCCGGGCATCACCATGATACTGCCGAAGCCAAAGCAAGAGGTCAACGGGTCTCACACTGTGATCGAGCGCCTGGCGGGAACCGTATCGTCGAGTTGTGAGTCGATACGGCGGAGCACCTGACGGTTCGCAAGTTCAGGCAACCAGCGTTCAACGGAATCGTCGAGTCGAAGTTTGCCCTTAACTATACTGACGGGCATGGAAATCGGAAAGCGCCGCGGAAAAATGAGGCTTTATAGACCTTTGTCCGCAAGGAACTTAATCAGATCGGCGATACGGACGGAGTAACCCCACTCGTTGTCATACCAGGCGACAACTTTGACCAGGTTACCAAGGCTGATGGTGTCAACAGCAGAGAATATCGACGAGTGCGCATTCCCCTTCAAGTCGGTTGAGACAAGGGGTTCCTCCGTATACTGAAGAATACCAGCAAGCGAGCCTGATAAGGCAGCCGCCTTATGCGCTTCATTGATTTCAGAAACCGACACCTCGCGGCTGAGCAGAGCGGTAAAGTCAACGACGGAAACCGTGGGGACAGGAACGCGGAAAGACATTCCTGTAAATTTCCCTTGCAGAGCAGGGATGACCAGGCCTACGGCCTTCGCGGCTCCCGTACTGGAGGGGACGACGTTTTGTGCGGCGGCACGGGCATCTCGGAGATCCTTGCCGGCAGTATCGACCGTCGCCTGGGAATTCGTGTAAGCATGGACTGCGGTCAGGAGACCCTTTTCGATGCCGAAGTTATCATGCAAGACCTTTGCGACGGGGGCCAGCCCGTTGGTGGTGCAGCTTGCATTCGAGATGATCTTGTGCTTCGCGGGATCGTATGCCTCGTTGTTAACACCGAGAACGATGGTCACATCTTCGTTCGTTGCCGGCGCTCCGATGACCACCTTCTTGACTCCATGCTCCAGGTGTGCCCTGGCCTTATTCGCATCCGTGAAAAGGCCGGTAACTTCCAGCACGATATCGACGCCCTCTTTGTCCCAGGGAATAGCACCCGGTTCACGCTCAGTAAAGACATGGATCCTTTTCCCATTGACAAGAATGCCCTTATCGTCGGAAACAACGGCGCCCTTGAACTTGCCGTAGCTGGAATCGTGCTGCAAAAGGAACGCATTCGTTTTTGCGTCTGTCAAGTCGTTGATGGCGACGATCTCCATGTCGTCCGCATATTTTTCGCTAATCGTTCGGAAAGATATTCGTCCGATTCGTCCGAAGCCGTTAATACCGATTCGTGTTGGCATATCCTCTCAATCCTTTCATCAGCGCCCTACGCTACCGTCCCTTATCTTGATTATGACGATATAAATATAACTTAACTCGTAATAATCAGTATGGCAAACTTGATTATCACTTGTCAAGTCCTGCTTTGATGGTATAATTCAACTATCCTTACAACCGAGACGATGATCAAAAATGAACGGTGGAAATCTTGAAATTCAAAAAATGTTTGTGGGGGATCGGCTATGCCTCGACTTTATCAACACCGCATATCGGAGACGCGAGGCCGAGTTAGAATTCCTTGGCAGCGCCGAAGCGTTAAGACAGTGGCTTCGTTTCGCGGGTGGGGTAAGTAAGAAGCAACTCTGCGATGATGAGGGTTGGAGCGTGGAGTATGGGGAGAAAATGTTATCCCAAGCCATCGCATTACGACTGGCTCTTCGTGATCTTGTCCTGAGCGTGATGGAGAAAAAGCCGCCTCAGGGGGTTGCTCTGGAGACCGTGAATGCTACGTTACGTGCGAACCCAACGTATTCACAAATCAGGAACACACCCGAGGGCTTCAAGGCATCCGTCGTGGCTAACCCCCGTGATGATACATGGTTAGTCACCATTGCGGAGGATGCTGTCGACCTGCTGTGCCATTCGGATCTATCGCTGCTTCGGCAATGTGAACACCCGACTTGTGTCCGCGTTTTTTACGATACGACAAAGAATCACAAGCGCAGGTGGTGTGTGGAGAAGTGCGGCAGCCATTCGAAAGCGGCGGCTTACTACCGTCGAAAGGTCGCCAAAGTCCGTTTGGCCGCAGCGGCGGGAGAGAGCAATGCATCCCTATAGGGAATGATACGGATAAGTGTCAGTTATTCGGCAAGCGCCCGATGAACGAAGGAGACA
>JBBRKX010000442.1:0-5183 GCA_038231675.1 Chthonomonadales bacterium
AAAGAAGAGGTCGCTCTTTCCTGGCTGGCGCGTTGCAACAAGGTAATAAGCGTGGACTTGAAAGCGATCGCGACAGGGCCGGGAGAGCCTACGGAACGGCTGAAAGCCATGTTGCTTTCCAGAGTGCTCGTTCGCTTCGATGGAGCACGACGCTACGCGCAGAGTATCGACGACCTCTTCGCGGCGCTGCGGCCCGCAGTGCTTTCCTTGCGTGAACGCACCCATGAGATCGAAGCGGAATTTCTCGCGGAGGTGCTGCGGGAAGGTCAGGCGCAGGGCGTGTTCGCGTTTGAGGATGCATCGGCCACGGCCCGGCTTCTGCTCCTCGCGACCGTGGGATTGTTACCGTACAGCCTCTGTCCGCGACAGCTGGGAGAGCGTGACGAGATCGTGGCCAAAGTCCATGCCATCACGGCGCTGCTGTTGGATGGAATTCATACGCGGTGAGGTTCGCGGGCCAGCCGATGGATCTCCATGGGAACGGATTGCGTTTTCATTCGTTTAAGCAAGACATAGAATTTGTGTGAAATATTGGAAGCGCCGGCGGGCGCTCAATCCCTGGAACAAGGGCGCTAGGAAAGGTTGACGCGAGTATGGCAGACGTACAGAATGGCGCGGGATCGGACGGTCGCGCAAGCAATGGAACCGTAGCCGAGTCCACCTCGCCCCCGGCTCAGGACAAAGCTCAAAATGGCGGCGATACGGCGGACAAGCAGCCTAAACAAGGCATGAAGCCTCTCACAAAATTGGTGTTGTTCGCCGTCGGCGCGGTTGCCCTTGTGTTCGCGGTGATCTGGGGGCTCCGCTACTGGAACTTCAGCAAGTCTCACGTCAGCACGGATGACGCGTATGTGACCGGCAACCTGATCAATGTCAGCCCGGTGATCGGCGGCACGCTGTCCGCGCTCTATGTCGATGAGGGCGACGTCGTGAAGCAGGGCCAACTGATCGGAAGGCTGAGTGACAGCGGGGAGATCGCGGCGCTTCGTCAGGCGCAGGCGGCCTATCAGGCCGCGCTCTCGCAGATCTCGCAAGCGCGCAGCAGCCTCGCCTACCAGCAATTGGCGACGTCCGCGTCCATTAAAAGAGCGCAGGCCGGAATCCAGGTGCAGAGCGCCAAGACCTCGGGCGCGCAAAAGCAGGTGACGCTCACTTCCGATACGGTTCAAAACCAGGTGCGGCAGGCGCAGGCGCAGGTCATTGCGGCACAGGCGCAGGCGGATCAGGCGCAGTCTCAGGTTGCCACCGCGATCGCCGCGCAGGAAAACTATCGGCAGGGCATTCAAACGGCGCAAAGCGCGGCGAACGCTTCCACGGCCCGCATTGCCGCCGCACAGGCGGAGGCAGCGCGTACGGCCAAGGATGCGGAGCGCTACCGAAGGCTGCTTGCCGAGGACGCCGTTTCACAGCAACAGTACGATCTCGCCGTGGCACAGGCGCAAAGCGCCCAGTCGCAATTAAGCGCAACACGGGAAGAGGCCGCGCAGGGGAGATCGCAGGTGGCGCAGGCACAATCAAGCGTGGTGCAGGCCGCAGCCCAGGTGCAGGCGGCCCGCAAGGCGGCTGCAGCCTTTACGGAGCAAGTCGCGGTGGCCCGCGCCGGCCTGAGGCTCGCCATGGCCAGTCAGACCCAGGTCGGGATCCAGCAGTCGAACGTGCTTACGAATGTGGGTCAGTCGGAGCAAGCACGGGCTGATTTGTCCGATGCGCAGGCAGGTCAGGAACAGGTTACGCTGCGCCGCAAACAGATCGCCATGGCGGAAGCGCAGGCGCAGCAGGCGCAACAGGTGCTCGCGAACGCCCAGATCATGGAAGGCGACACCTATGTCTATGCTCCCTACGCAGGGACTATCGTGCGGAAAATCGCAACTGCGGGAGCTTCGCTTTCTCCTGGGCAGGCGATCGTGACGCTCACCGAAGGAGACAATGTCTGGGTAGAGGCGAACTTCAAGGAGACGCAGTTGGAGAACGTGCGGCCCGGCCAATACACGGAAGTCGTGGCGGACTCGTTTCCCAACCTTATATTCAAGGGGCAGGTTCAGAGCATCAACGAAGCTACGGGAGCTTCGACTTCCCTCCTGCCTCCCGACAATGCGACCGGAAACTTTACGAAAGTCGTTCAGCGTATCCCGGTGAAGATTTTGCTGCTGCCTGCGGGCGATAAAGAGGACAAGAAGTTCGCCCGAGCTGCGGATATCCATAATCTGCGGCAGGGAATGTCTGTCGTCGCCACGATCGAGACAGACAAAGGGGGCCAGACAAACCGTGGAGCGGGGCAGGCGCGGCCGAGGGGCGAGGTCACCTCCAGCGGCACTGCATCCAGTATGGGCGCGTCGCCAGGCGGAAACGTAACAGGCCCCGGAGCAGCCGTCATGGATTCAAGTGCCGGACGTCGGCAAGGCCCGGTCATCTCAGCGAGTGGCGCGGAACAGCAGGGCGACACGGCGGGAATGAGCGGAGGAGCCAATCGTAATGTGCAAAGCGCACGGAATACAAATGACGGCAATTCCATAACGATCCCAAACCCAGGCGCGGGGCCGATGTCACAGCGAGGAGGCGCTATGTCGCCCTCCATGTCGCCGAACGTCACAAACCCGGGCGTGGGGGCAACGCCTCAAACGGGCGGCAGGCCGATCGGAGGGATGACGGGCAGTGGAGCAAACGGCAATGCGCCTTCGTCCGGCACTTCGAATGGCGCACAGTCCGGCACTGGCGGCGCAGGCGCTTCCGGAACCGTGGGGGGAGCGGGAGCGATTCCGGGTGGCGGCGGTGGCGCGAATAACAACCTGCCGACGCCGGTGGTTCCCACGCCTCAGCCGCCCGCAGGGGGCGGTCTCCCCGGACTTTCTCCCGCAGCTCCCATAGCTCCGGGTGTCGGAGCCGGCCGCTAGCCCTGGTGCGCTTATTTAGGTATTGAACGTCCGTCGGGGCCGGCGGACATTCAGGCAACTCTTGCATCATATCGAAATCGGAGAATTCTGTTATGGCCAATGCGGCGGCCACGGGTGCGGGCGCATCCGAAGAAGAGCTTGTCCCCTATCGCTGGATCATCCTGTCCGGCTTGATTACGGCGGCCATCCTCGAGGTGCTGGATACCACGATCGTCAATGTCTCGCTCCCGCAAATGGCGGGCAATCTGGGTGCGACGAACGAAGAGATCGGATGGGTCTCCACCGGCTACATCCTTTCCAACGTCATCGTGCTTCCGATGACGGCATGGCTCTCGTCCCGATTTGGACGGAAGCGCTACCTCGTCGGCTCCATCCTGCTTTTCCTTCTGGCATCCTTTTTCTGCGGCACATCGACATCGCTTGGCGAGTTGGTCTTCTTTCGTATTGTTCAGGGAGCGGGAGGCGCGGCTCTGCTTTCCACCGCGCAGGCCACGCTTCGCGAGATCTTTCCCAGAGAACAACAGGGAACCGTCCAATCCATCTACATTTTGGGCATCATCGTCGCGCCCACGATCGGCCCTACGGTGGGGGGGTGGATCACGGACAACTACTCCTGGCAGTGGATCTTCTTCATCAATATACCGATAGGGCTGTTCTCGGCAGTGGTCGTCGCCACGTTCCTTTCAGATGCAAAATACAAAATGAAGGCGCTGAAGGTCGACTTTCTGGGCATCAGTCTGCTGGCGATCGGGTTGGGATCGCTGCAGTACGTTCTTGAAGAGGGAAACAGGAACGATTGGTTCCAGGACGTCTGGATCCTTCGTCTCTCGATCGTCTCGGCTGTTTCCATTGTGAGTCTGCTCGCCTGGGAACTCTCCCCCGCGAACAAGGATCCCGTGGTAAACCTGCGCGTGCTGAAGAACCGCGACCTGGCCGCAGCGCTGCTTCTCTTCATCGTACTCGGTTTCGGCCTGTATGGAGGGATCTTTATCTTCCCTTTGTTTGTCCAGTCGATCCTGCACTTTACGTCGACCGAGACCGGCCTGGTTTTGATGCCGGGAGGGATTGCAACAGGGATCAGCGCCGTGGTATGCGGGCGACTTCTCAATGGGAAGGTGCAGAGAATACCGCCGCGCCTGCTCATCATCATCGGAATGACGCTCTTCATTCTCTCGATGTGGGACCTTGCTCACCTTACCACGCTGAGCGGGGAAGCGGACACGCAGTTCGCCTTGATCCTGCGCGGGGCGGGCCTCGGGCTGCTGTTTACACCGATCAATCTGGCCGCCCTGAACAGTCTGAAAGGCTCGGAGATCGCTCAGGGCGCGAGTATGCTGAATCTGATGCGCCAGCTCGGAGGCTCCTTTGGGATCGCCGCGCTCAGCACCTATATCACCAACAGGACGGCCTACCACTACAACAACCTGGCCTCGCATATCTATCGCGGCAACCCCGTGTTTGAACAGCGAAGCGCCATGATCGCCGGAAACCTGATGGGGCACGGTTATGACCACGCGGGCGCACAGCACGCCGCTCTTCAGTTGATCGGCGGCACGGTGGTGCAGCAGGCGATGACGATGGCTTACAACGACGGCTTCCTGCTGATCGGACTATCCATGGTGCTGGTCTCGCCTGCGGTAATGTTGATCCGCAGCAATAAGAAGGCGAAGTCCGGTGCGGCCGCAGCCGAAATGAGTCATTAAGCCATGAAAACGTTCAGGATCGATTGCAAATGCGAATATGCGGTCGGTCCTCCGCTATTTCTTATCTTCCTGTAAAATAGCCTTGACCAGCGAAGTGTCGTCGTTTGTGTCCTGGCCCAGTTCCCAGATCATTACGCCGGGCAGTCCATTGTCGAGGGCGTAGCGCGTCTTCCGACGAATAGTCGCCGGCCCATTGTAGTAAAAACCGTTGACCTCGTCCACATTCGGCGCGGGATGGAATTGCTCCACGATCTCCGCATACGTTTTCGATGCGTCGGCATTCGTGATTTTGCGTGCGTAAAACGGCAGGCCAAGCACGATCTTCTGCTTCGGCCATTTGTTCTTCAAGGCCTCCCGCACATCGCCTTCGGACTGTTCGGGCGTCGAATGCTTGCCCTCATGGTCATACGCCATCAAGTGCATCTCGTCCACCGCGTCGATGCCCGCGTGATCGAGCTTCTGATAGGATGCAAGCGCGATGGTGAGCCGAAGCTTGTGGGGTTTGAACGCCTTGCGGGTGTCCACAAGCAGCGCGGAGTAGGCTTGCTCCTCGGCCGCGTTGGCCGGTCCCTCCCAATCGTAGTCGACT
>JBBRKX010000443.1:0-5178 GCA_038231675.1 Chthonomonadales bacterium
AGCAGGTCGACGGCGAGCGCGATCGCAAGCACGATCGCGATGTTGCGTGCCGTGCGAGTCAGATATTGGTAATGAAACAAAGGAGAAGACTGGCGTCGCGAAGAGGGATTATAAACGGTGAAAACGGGATTGCCGCTGAAGACGCGCGGCATGACATATCCTGCGAAGGCACGGTCCCTTGAAGCCAGGGTCAGCATGTCCGTGGGCCAGGAGATCGACGGATGCCCCTGTTCCTTCAACGGGTCGTCCGGCGGATTGGCGAGCATTACGCGGATTTTGTGCTTCTGTTCCACGCCCGGAGTGTGATAGATCTTGGCGACGATGCTATCGTCTCCCACCACCGCATAGACGCGCGCCTCGCCGCCCGACCCGACAGGCCGGTCTGTATCGACGATAATCCATCGGCCGGTGGACGCAAGTCGGAACTTCATGCTGCCGCCCCGCCACCTGACCGAACCGAGCCGTCAGCCAAACATTTCATAAGGTACTGCTCCGATGTCCTGACAGTCCCGGGGGTGACTGTCCGCATACGATGCGCAATTCACGGCATAACCGTTGCCAGGAGGAGCGTCAAATCATCGTCCGCGCGTTCGGTGATTTTAGGGGAACGCAAAAAAGAAGCCAGCTGATCTTTTCCGTCCGCGTCGACTTCCAGGTCGCTGACGAACCGGAAAAGTGGGCTAAAGAAAGGAGCATGGGCCTCGCCGCCAGGCAGCCGCAACGCCAGACGCTGGAGCCCATCTGAAAAGATGGCCAGATTGCGGATGGTTCCTTCCCAATGGGCGCACTCGGCTCTGGATATGGCGTCCGGCAAAATCAGAAAGCTGGTCTCATTCACAAACTCGCCGCCTTGCGGAGTCGTCAGTGCGAATACCGTTCCGTCCTCGGCGCCGATCACAATGGCGCCATCTCCCACCTGAGCGGCATCGACCCTATGTTGCGTTGCGACCACCAGCAGCAACGTAGTGGCCAGATCGCGGGCGTCCACGCCGCGTACGACCGCTTCGAGTTCCACGGCCCGCTTCGCCGCTTCCAGCGCCCCAAGAAGCAGCAGGTTCCACTCATCCTCATTGCGCGGAACTCCCTTTGATCGCTGCAACCCGGCCACCGCTTCCACGGCGGTCCGTGCCGCGATTTCCGCGCCAACCTCGGACATCGCTGCGGAGCCTGCGCCGTCCGCCACTGCTGCCACCAGCGCACCGCTCTCCAACAAGCCATAGGCATGTGCATCCTGACAGGGCTTCCCGCCACGTTCGTGACTGACGCCACACACGGATGCGGCCACCACATTCCAACGGCGGGCAGCTATATTCAACTTAAACAGTTCCCCATCCCGGCGGCGGCAGCGCGACCTGGTCGCTCACCTGAGATTGAGATACTTTTTGCATGCTTGCCGAAAGCCACACGAACATTTCCACAAAGTTCAATCCTACCAGATGGACCGGCGCGCGCACCGTGATCGTCTGCAGTCGCGCCATGTCCGCCTTTTCCACGCCGACGGCAAAGAACGCGACACGCTTGTTTCGCTCATCCTCTTCGATACGACGGGCGGCTTGCTCTACGACATCCTCCGGCTCCCCTTGCGGCGCGCCATCGGTAATCATAAAGATCCAGGGCCGATAATAGGCGACCCCGTTTGCCCGATATTCCGCTTTACGCGCCTGAAGAAGGTCGAGCGCCTTATGGATCGCCGAGCCCATGTGCGTCAGGCCTTGCGCCGTAAGCAAAGGCGCTTCGAACTGATCGGCGGTAATAAAATCCTGAGCAACTTCGATCTCGGAATTGAACGTGACGATGGCGACTTCCACGCGACGCGACGCCAGCGGATCCCGCGCGATGTCCTCTTGAAAAGTGCGCAGTCCCAGATTCAAGGCGGCAATCGGCGCGCCCTGCATGGAGCCGGACGTGTCCAGCAGCAGCACGCAAGGGCAACGCGGCTCGGGATTCTCGGCGAACTCAACCGCATCTTCCAGACTGGATGGCGCAGCCATCGCATCATTCCTTTCCCTGCATCCTGCAACCGTACGCTTTGGCGACGGAGATCGGCCTCTCATTTACCGGTTCCACCTCATTTACGAAGCAGAGCGGCGGCAGGGTTGCTATTGCGTATCCGCACCTGTGTAAAAGCGGCTTTTCAGGTCGGCGGCCGCTTGCTTCATATCCATGGCGCACACGACGGCGGACACGACCGCCGCGGCGTCCGCTCCGGCCTGCGCAACAGACGCAATGTTATCGAGATGGATGCCACCGATCGCAACGAGAGGATGCTTGGGGAATGCCGCCTTGATCTCCCGAATCCGATCCAAGCCCACCGGCGCGCCTGCATCGGCTTTGGTGGTCGACCCAAAAATCGCTCCCACGCCAAGATACGACGCATACCGCGCAATAGGTCGCGCTTCCTCGACGCTGCTGACCGACACGCCGATCAGGCGATCCGGGCCGAGCGCCAACCGCGCGTCACGTGGGTGCATGTCGTCCGGGCCAAGATGTACGCCATCCGCATTCGACGCGAGCGCGATATCGACGCGATCGTTCACGATCAATATGCCGTTCCGTGCATGAACACGCTCCGCCAGAGATTTCGCTTCGGACACGCATTCCGTGAACGAACCCTTCTTCGCACGATACTGGACTACGCGAGCGCCGCCGTCAAACGCGGCATCCACAATCTCTTCGGGGCTGCGGTCCGGACGAAGAGCCTCGTCCGTAAGAACATACAATCCCTCCAGCAACTTCAATCGGCTTTCGTGAAGCGGCGTAGGTGCAAAGAGAATCGCGTGCGCCATGTCCGGATAACCCCGTCCGCTCCCGATGACCACCGGATTTTGAAGGGCAAGCGTGAGCAACTGTTTGGAACGCGCGATTGCTTCCTCCAGGGAGAACCCCAGCGCAAGGTATGCCGCGATCGCCGACGAGAGCGCGCAGCCTGTACCGTGTGTGTGTGTTGTTGTGAGTCGGTCACAGGAAAACCATTGGGGCTCGGCGTTCCGCGTCAACAACACATCGCTGCAGGGCTCGGAAGCGGGAAGATGCCCGCCTTTGACTAGCACGCCCCGGGCCCCGAATTCCACCAGCGCCTTTCCGGCAGGCGCCATCAAGGCCTGGTTCCGAATCGAAATTCGGCTGAGCACTCCCGCTTCGAGGAGGTTGGGCGTGATCAGATCGCAGAGAGGGAAGAGCTCCTTTTTGAGCGCGATCATCCCCTCGTCATCCAGGAAAGGTACGCCGCCCGTCGAGGCAAGGACCGGGTCCAGCACTATGTTCGGCGGCCGGAATTTGCGCAGCAATTCGACAACCGCACGCACCTGCCCCGCGCCGCACAACATTCCGATTTTGACCGCGTCTACCCTGGAGTCTTCCAGCACAGCCTCCGCCTGATCGTAGAGTACGTCTGCGGGAAGGGGATGAATGGCGAGCACGCCGCGGCTATTTTGAACGGTCAGCGCGGTGATGGCCGACACGCCCGTTACGCCGATACTCTGAAACGTGCGTAGATCCGCCTGAATTCCTGCGCCCCCGGAAGGGTCCGAGCCGGCAATCGTCAAGACAACATTAGCCATCGAGCAGAAGCGCTCCTTTATGTTTAAAACCGATCCGGCCGGAAGGCGAGCGGAATAAGTTCCGGATCCGAGCCGACGATCGATCGCGCAAGAAGCTGGCCGGTGATCGGAGCCAGCAAAATTCCATTGCGGAAATGCCCGGAGGCGACATACGCGTTTTCCCATTGCGGAACCAACCCGAGGATAGGGAGTCCGTCCGGCGAAGCAGGCCGCAGCCCAGCCCATGCGGTTTCGAATGGCAGATCGCCTAATTCAGGAACAAGAGAAGGAGCCATGGCGAGAAGGCGGGCCATGCCACGCGCGGTGGGGCGCGCATCGAAGCCCGCGAGGTCTTCCGTCGCGCCTACCACGATTCGACCGTCCGCTTTAGGGACAAGATAGCCGGCGTGACCGTAAATCGTGTGCCGAAATGGAGGACATATCCCGAGGAGAGAAAGGATCTGGCCTCGAACGGGAGAGACAGGGAGCGATGCGCCCAGCCATCGACCGATCTCACCGGTCCATGCGCCTCCGGCGATTACGACCGTCGCGCAATCAATCGTCTCTGAAACGGTGTTCACTCCGTGGACCCGAGAACCCATCCGTTCGAGACCGATCACCTGCGCGCCTTCCACGATGCGCACGCCCCTGCGTGCGGCGGCAAGTGCAACCGCCCGCACCAGCCGTTTCGGCTCGACATGCCGCTCATCCGGTGATAGGATCGCGCCAAGCACGTCTGCCGATAGCGCGGGCTCCAATCGGCGCGCTTCCTCCCCGCTTAGCCTTGCGACTTGGTGTCCTCCGGCGCGCTGCCATGCAAAGTCGGCGCACAGGATTTCTGCTTCGTCTTCCTTCAATGCGACGCGGAGCATGCCGGGTCCGACCAGTTCGGGATCCATTCCGGTCTCCGCTCGAATCGTGTTCACAAACTTGGGGTAGGCATGCAGGCTGGCCACACCGAGATCGACAAAGCGGCCTGGTCCATGCGCTTCCGCAAGGGGAGCGAGCATCCCGGCAGCCGCGCCTGTCGCCTGCCCGCCGATCTGTCCGCGCTCTAGCAATATAACGGAAACGCCTTCGACTGCCAGATGCCAGGCGACCGACAGACCGATGATGCCCCCGCCAATGATGACCACGTCCGAGAGTTTGCTTCCCGACATGGTCGTCAGCCCCCGGCCATCATCTGGACGATCTCCATTTCATCTCCGGACTCCAGTATAATTTCGCCATACTGATCGCGTGGAACGATCTGACGATTGTGCTCCACCACCACCATGCGCTCCTGCAAACCATGCGCCTCCAGGAACTCCGCGACGCTTACGGGCGCATCGAGAGACTCCGGTTCCCCGTTTACCACCAGTTCAATCATGATCTATGCCCTCATAACGATCCAGCGCGAGTCGAAAGGAGTTGGCCGTGACGGCGGGATCGCTCGCCCGCATTATCGGCGACAGCACCGCAACTCCTGAAGCTCCGGCCTTCAAACATACGGCCGCACTTTCCGGCGACATTCCTCCAATGGCGATCACCGGAATATTACTTTCGGTACAAACAGCACGTAGAAAATCGATTCCTGCCGGGAGCGTATCCGGGTGCGAACGTGACGCAAAAATCGTGCCTGCAAGGATATAATCCGCCC
>JBBRKX010000444.1:0-5163 GCA_038231675.1 Chthonomonadales bacterium
AGTCGATTTCGACCGAATTCGCGCGAAATTGCCAGGGCATATTTTCTGCAAAATCGAGATAGGGCACGTCTACGGGCATCCTGACGTCCTGATAAAATGGACGCTCGCTAAGCGTTGGGCTTTTCGGCCGCGCTTCTAGGATCCATCCGAATTACTGGATTATTGCCTGTATAGCGGTATAGATTGTTGCCACCTGCATATCCGATGGGATCTCGGTTGATGAACCTGCCCGTTGCGCTGTCGTAGAAACGGTGACCGAGCAGTTGCGTCCCCACCTCCACATCGGTGTAATAACCCCACTTGCCGCCAAAACCCATTTAGGGATCGGTGTACGTGCCCGAAGCATACCGATATCCGTACGCATCCGCCGAACAGGAGTTGAGGATCTGACTGCCCGCCGCCGCGTTCGGATCGATCGCCTGAGCCACATTCCCCTGAGGATCCCACGCGTAGCAGACCGTACGAGCAGCCGTTGTGCGAGAGAGCAGACCCGAGCCGCCCCATGTGTTGGTCGCGATTACGTTCCCGCTTGCGTCGAGTTCGCAGACAGGATCATCTCCCCGTTGCGCCATTGTACAGGAAAAGAGTGTGGGTCCTCTCTGGTATCCGCATGCAAAGAACAGATCGACCTGTCCTACGAAATGAGAAGTTCTATCTCCGGATCGTCGGCAAATACTGCCGCGTTCTTGAAATGCCCGGCGACGAGGGTCTGGCCCCATCTGCGTGCTGCCTCCAGATCCTTCCTGCGCACCAGCGCCTTACAAAGGTAGCAGACAGGCAGCATATCGTCGGGATCCCGTGCTATCTCCTTTTCCAGGATTTCTATCGAACGTTCCTCCAGCACCGTCATTTCCTCGAGCGCCCGGTACACGGTAGCCTTTACCGATCTGAGTCGCTCCCTGCGAAGGCAAGCGTCCAGTGCGTCGACAATCATTAAACTATTGGCCACATTTGCCAGTTCAGCCAGCATATTAGTCGTGGCGCACCGGACCTGACCGTTTCGGCTACGCAGTTCGGATATAAGCGAAGACAACAAGTCGCTTTCGCCCAACGAAATCAGTGCGAACAGGATATTCGCCCGCACAAAGTGTCTCTTCTCCAAGCCAAGCCGTTCGTGAAGCGCTTCTGTGGAACGGGAGCCAGGGAACTCCGCAAGCGACGAAGCCGCCCACCCGCGCACAAGCGGGCTGCGGTCATTGAGGGCATGGATCAGGGCGGGTACTGCCATGACATCGCCGATCATCCCCAGGCTTTCCGCCGCCGCGACGCGCACCATGGAATCTCGATCTTGCTCTAGAACGCGCAGAAGAACGGCAACCAGATGTGGAAGCCCTGCGGAGCCCGCCTGGGTAGCGCCCGCATAACGCACACTTTGGTCTATGTCATCCAGCGCCGCGATGAGCAGTGCACTCACGATGTCTGCGTCCGCTTCCAGTGCGGATTCCACGATCGTTTCCCGCTCGTCTGCTTCCCGCGCGGCATGAAACCGCGCTAACAGATCCTGCGGCTCGGAAGGATCTGTGTCTGTATTGAGATTCGAGACGCCCTCCCGGCGCGCCTTTCCCTCAGCTGTTCGCCCTGTGGGAGTAAGGGGGTTGGGTCCACTTACCATCACACACTGCCGAAAAATCCCGGGAGCATTCCATCGTTGCAGTAGTTCCTCCCTGGGCATTTTACACATTTCATCTGTTTCTGCGTACGGAAGGTAGACGTAGTCGTCCACGTAACCCACGATGGGTGAAAAATGTGCGTTCCCATCGTCAGTCTTGTAAAGTACGATAGGAATTGTCCACGGTGTAATTTGAGCAAGGACCTCTTCCAATTCTATCGCTCTCCCGATTGGAATCCCCAATTCTTCCGCCCGACGAAAACACCTCAGTTCGACAGAATGGGGAGCGGGGTCAGGATCGGAACGGTACGTGACGACCAGACCCTGTTCCTTCAAAGCCACAGCTAAAGCTATAGAGAACACCCCGTTCGTTTCCGCATGCCGACATGCCTGAATCAAGCACTCCGCAGAAGTGCGTATGTGAAAATAGCGCAAAACGCCCCAGGCGGCCAGAACACCGCAACTGTGATCTAACTTCTGTAGGCGACAGGGAACTAACAGGAACGACGGAAATTGAATCATTCGCTTATACCTCTATCAAGCAAGAGCGTTAGTTTGCCGCCTGGATTCGCGGAAGCAACAACCGCATGTTGCTACTTCATGTTCGAGACCGGGAACTCTCCGAGCTAATATCTGGTGGCTCAAATTTAGTGGCGCTTTTCCCGTCTAGCTAACGGGGAAAACGGTACAACAGTGCACTTATTACCAATACCTTCGCCAAAAATAGGTAGACAAGGAAAACATGCGTTGTTGCTCATTTTGATCGTTGCAGCGGTAGGGCCACATTATCCGGTGACAACTCGATTGCCTCCTTCTTGTGACCGTGCCTCTGATTTGGGCTTGCGCCCCCGTTTCTTTTTCGCCACAAAAGGCGGCGGTGCGAACCGATACGACAGCAGTTCTCCTACGCTCCAGAGGTGAGAGGTCAAACCGGCGGCCATCGCAGGAGTGTAGGAGCCGTCCTTTCGCTGCAAACTCTGATGCGGCGTACAAAAATTATACAAGCAGCCCACCAGGTACATCCCGCTCTGAAGAGTGGTCGTTTGCCGGGCAAGACCGCGACCACGTCGGACTAGACTATGGCAACGAGCACGAAATTTCGCGTTCAAACGCTCGATATACGCCGTGCTGATCTTGCATTCTTCCGGCAACAGTCCCATCAACTCGGGGAGAGTGCCTTGGATCAAACGCTGATCGATGCCGACCACCCGGCCTTTTTTGTACTGCTTCACCATCTGCGCGATCACTACCTGCGAGCGGGCAATCAGAGCAGGACGGCCACGTTTGCCCATAGGCTTTGCATCACGAAAAGCTTGCTGCCAGGTTTTGATATAACCGCGCCACCCATCGGTGACCAAAAGGATCGGCGCGGCTTGGGCACACCGTTTGACCCTCACCGCTAACTTCTGCAAAAGACCCTGCTCTCGTGAGGAGGAGAGAACGCCTCCTAGCCAGAGGCGGGTGGGAATACAAAGCGCCATCGCCATCCACACGACCAGACGTTTCTGGAGTTTGACATACATCTCATCGGCTTGCACTTGCACCAGATCCATTGTCTGATGGGTGACGTGTACTTCATGAAACTTCTGGCAATGGGTGCCCGCCTCTTCTCGCCAGCGCCCGATGGTTCTTTCATCGATCTCGAAGGCGGCGACGATGGCTTGGAGCGGGCAGCCCAACGACAGAAGCGTGATGACCCGAGTAATGGTATCGGGTGGGTACTTTTTGCCGTGAAAGAGCGTTGCCTCGGTGAGGCGGAACGTCTTGTTGCAAGTACGGCATCGGTAGCGTTGTCTTAGGCTATCGTGGACACGAATGTTGCCCTGGTTTTGTCGTCCTCTTGACGCACAGTCGTTATTGGGACAAAATAACGGTGGTGGGTTCATGGCGCCCTCGCAAAGCAGATGTGGTAATCCACTTTACGAAGGCGCCGAACCCACCGTCGCCTTTTAGACCGATTTCACCGGATGATGTAGTCCTACCGTTGCAGCAATCGATAACAAGTATTTTTAACCGTTAAATGCCTGTCTGCTTAAAGCCGGAAACCTGGCTGAATCACCCGCTTTTCGCGTCAAATCCGATTTTGGCGAAGGTATTGCCTTGCGGATCAGGTTTGTAAAGACCGTATGCGTAATAGGCTTCCAAGCGTTTCTGCGCCGTTTTGCCTATTTTGCGGTGACAACAATGACACTGACAGCCGTAAACTCGTCTCTCCGGGCAACATAGAGGCAGAATTTCCGGGCAATCCGTTGCGGAGCAGAACCGGCAATTACGCATACGGTCTTAAGTACTACTGTAGTCACGGTACGGCCGAAAATATACTTATCGGCCGTACTTCTAGAGTCCGTTCAGACAGAAGCTAGCAGTGGCTTCAGTCAGCAAGGAGGCTTATCTGGGACATTAATTGACTTAGAGACCCTTGGTCTGCCGACTTGGCCGCTCTTTTTTGCCCTTTAGTATGGATATAATTTTTTTTTAATATCGGAGGGTGTACTCCGGTCATTCAACATCGTCTTTAGCTCTTCAACAGACAGATCATTTAGCGGATCGTTTCCGCTTTTTCTATTCCACCCATGCTGGTTGCACGGCGGCATCTTAATAGCACTACCTATATAAGGATCGTCATTATAGGTGCCGGGACCCCAATACTTGTTTCCGATCCAATTTCCAATTATGTTTCCGCCGTAAGCGAACGCACTACCAACTACTACGATCGCACCGACAGTGATGGCAACAGGAGTCGCTGCAATTACGACGGGAGTCGCTGCGATTACGCTGGGAGCCGCTGCGATCACGACGGGAGTACCGGTAATCACAGTTGTACTAACTAATTTCAGTGTCTGTCCATCACAACCCGCTAAGTATCCGGTTGGATCAATTGAATTGACCGGATTATTGCCCGTATAGCGGTAGAGATTGTTGCCACCTGCATATCCGATGGGATCTCGGTTGATGAACCTGCCCGTTGCGCTGTCATAGTAGCGGTGACCGAGCAGTTGCGTGCCTACCTCCACATCGGTGTAATAGCCCCATTCGCCGCCAAAACCCATGTAGGGATCGGTGTACGTGCCCGAAGCATACCGATATCCGTACGCGTCCGCCGAACAGGAGTTGAGGATCTGGCTGCCCACCGCCGCGTTCGGATCGATCGCCTGCGCCACATTCCCCTGAGGATCCCACGCGTAGCAGACCGTTCGAGCAGCCATTGTGCGCGACAACAGGCCCGAGCCGCCCCATGTGTTCGTCGCGATGACGTTCCCGCTTGCGTCGAGTTCGCAGACGGGATCCTCCCCGTCATACAGGAAGTACGTGCGCGCATTCGTGCCGATCCGCTTGGACGCGCGCAATCCGTCTGCCGTGTACCCATGCGTATCGCCAAGCAGGGTCGTCAGCCGGCTCTCTTCATCATACGTCGCCGCATGCCCCGAATACGTCGTCGGATTGCCCGCCCCGTCATAAACGAATTGGCTGCCCGTGTACTGGTTGTCCACGTTGTAAGTCGGGGAGGGTACGCCCCGCAGAGTCGTCGCGTTGCCCGCCAGGTCGTAGGCGAA
>JBBRKX010000445.1:0-5157 GCA_038231675.1 Chthonomonadales bacterium
ATAGACCAGTACTCCCGCCTTTGCGTTATTTCCGCCTGTCGGTATGGCGTTGCGTACGGGTTCTTCGCCACTGCGGACCTTGTACAGGAGGGATGCATCGGGCTTACCAGGTCGGTCGATTTGTACGACTCAGCCCGGGGCGTCAAGTTCGAGACCTTCGCCTTATACAAAATACATGGCGCGATCAACGAGGCATTTAGGGCCAGCCGCTGGGCACCCCGGGCTGAGGTGGAAAAGGCGAAGCGCGGCGAGGTGGAACTGATGAAAGATCCGCTCTCCCTCCAATCCGGCCTGAAACGTACCGACGACGGCGATGATGAGGATCCGGATATTGAAGGCATGTCCCGCGACCCCGACGAGGATACCACCTTCGCGGCGGCCATGAAAAGCGAAGGCGGCCGGCTGCTAAAGGAAGCCATTGCAGGCCTGCCCGCGCGTACCGCGACGATCGTGCGCCTGAAGTATGGGCGGGATCTGACGTTTATTCAAATTGCCAAGCACCTGGGCATTTCCGAATCCCGCGTGTACCAGATCCATGGGGACGCCCTGAAGGCGTTGCGCCGCGCGCTTACCCCGAACGAGGAGGCTCTGCTTTGAAGAATACCGATCGACTTGTGGCCGCCTTCCTTGCCGGCGAACCGGGCGCAAGGGCGGCGCTGATCGAGGCGTTCGAGCCCCTCGCAAGCCGTGCCGCGCGAGCTCTATGCTACGACCGGCAGCGGCGCGAAGACGCCCGCCAGGCCGCGTGTGTCGGCCTGATCGAGGGGGTGGATACGTATGACCCGGCCAGCGGCGCCTTTCGTTCCCACATCATCTGGCGAATGCGCGGCGCGGTTTTGCATTTCAACCGGGGCACGCAGCGCGAGAAGCTTTACGAGGAGGAGGCCGGGGAAGCGCTCCCCGATATTCCCTCCGCCGAGCCCGGGCCATTCGACACCGCCCTGGCCGGCCAGCGGGCGAAAATGCTTGCCGATGCAGTGGCGCGCCTTTCGCCGAACCGCCGCCGGGCCATTGCGCTGTACTACGGGAAGGGAATTAGCGACCGTGAGGTCGGGGAACGCATGGGCATAAGCACGACGGCCGCCAATTACCACCGGGCGGCGGCTATTGGCGAGCTGCGCGTCATGCTCGGGTGGGAACGGGAGGCGTTCGTATGATGTGCCCCATTCACCAGATCGACCTGGTAAAGCCGGAGGATAAGAAGTGGCGTGAAAAGCTGCTGATATGCCCGCACCCCGGTTGCAACAGCTACAGCAACGTATTCCGCGCGGAAACAAAGAAGACTCGCGCGGGCCGCCTGGTCATGGGCAATGAATGCCCATTAGAGGAAGTGGAAGGGCAGCGGCTTTGGGCGCGGGTCGTGGATAACATCCAAAAATACCCGGATATGAAGACGATATTCCATGTTCCAAACGGCGGCCACCGCTTCGAAAGCGTGGGCGCGAAACTAAAAGCGCAGGGCGTTCGGGCGGGCGTTCCGGATTACGTGTGGCCGTGCCCGCGCGCCGGCTGGCATGGTTGCTTCGTGGAGCTCAAACGCGTGAAGGGCGGTACGCTTCAGCCCCTCCAGGCAAAATGGCGGGATTGGATGGAGGAGCGCGGCTTTTATTGGAAGCTCGCGCACGGCGCGGATGAAGCATGGGACACGCTGGTCTGGTACCACAACCTTACGGTGTTTTCCACGGTTCCCACGCGGGCCCAGGTTGTCGAAATGGTAGTTGAGGCGCAAGGCGCCAGAAAGGCGCGACACAAATGAACGTGACCCAAAAGCCGGCCAAAGCGTCCGTGCAACGATGGAACTGCAAGGGATGCCGCAAACAGTTTTCGGTCAAGCAGGGAACGATCTTCGAGGATTCCCCTATCGGCCTTGATAAATGGATGTGCGCTATCTGGCTTGTCTGCAACGCGAAGAACGGCATTTCTTCTTGCGAGGTTGCACGCGCCATCGGCGTCACGCAGAAGTCGGCATGGTTCCTGCTTCACCGTATCCGACTCGCGATGCAGACTGGCACGCTGGAGAAGATGAGCGGCCCTGTAGAGATTGACGAGACGTTCGTCGGCGGTCTGGAAAAGAACAAGCACAAGGATAAGAAACAGCACAAGGGACGCGGAGGCGTCGGCAAGACAATCGTTCTCGGTATCCTCCAGCGCGGCAACGGAACGAAGGATGAGACAGGACGCCGACGTAAAGCGCAAGAGAGAATTTACAGTCAGGTTCAGGCGACCGTGATAAAGGATACGGCACAGATCACGCTACAGACCGAAATCACAAGCCGTGTAAAACAAGGGGCCGAAGTATTCACGGATGCCTATAGAGGCTATAACGGACTGTCGGAGAGTTTCAAACACTCCTTTATAGATCATGCCGTCAAGTATGCCGAAGGACGAGTAACGACAAACGGGATTGAGAACTTCTGGAGTCTATTTGACAGGATCGTACACGGAACCTATATCAAGCCAGAGCCGCAGCACCTTTTCCGGTACATGGATGAGCAGACGTTCCGGTTCAATCATCGTTCCGGTACAGACTTAACGCGGTTCCTCCAGACCCTAATGCAGATTTCTGGCAAGCGGTTGACGTATGAAGAATTGATTACAAGTCACTTGGAGAACTTGGGGCCGATGAAGTAAGGGATGGAAACTCATGTGTGAAGTTTTCAATGCACAATTTTCAAAAAGGACCACAATGCCCCTCTACCCTGTTGACAGGCGAATCCTATTAGTAATATACTGGTAGGTATGGCGAAGATACAAATATCCGGGTATCAGTGCGAACGATGCGGACATGCGTGGACACCTCGCAAGGATGGCGAACCAAAGGTGTGCCCGCATTGTAAGAGTCCGTACTGGAACGAACCAAAGCACACAGATAAAGAGAAGGCAAAACAATGACACTTCGGATGATCGAAAAAGACACAAATCAAATATCATTATTTGACGGGGCGAAACATCTCCCTGTTCACGGAGATGCATCTGTCGTGTCGCTTTTCTCTGGGTGTGGTGGCCTTGACCTCGGATTTCGTGGCGGCTTTGAAGTATTCGCTCATCATTATGACCGTCTGCCTTTCAACATCTTATGGGCTAACGATATAAGCCCGACGGCTTGCGAAACCTACCGGCGCAATATCTCGAATCATGTCCACTGCGGAGACATATTGAACTCCTTCGACAATATGCCTAATAATGCCGATGTGGTCATCGGCGGTTTTCCTTGCCAGGACATATCCATCAATGGAAAGCGGGCAGGAGTAGATGGAATGCGCAGCGGTCTTTATCGTTCAATGGTAGAGGCCGTTGCGCGTTGTCAGCCCAAAGTTTTCGTCGCAGAGAACGTCAAAGGGTTGCTTCTCAATTACAATAAAGATTCCTTGAGAAGAGTACTCTGTGATTTTGAAGGACTCGGCTACACCGTTTCTTATGCGCTCTATCATGCCGCCGACTATGGCATTCCTCAAGTGAGGCAGCGTGTGTTTATCGTCGGTACTGCCGACGGCATTAAACCTTTTCGCCCTCCCTTGCCTGTACGGACACAAGATTCATGGATGACATCAAAGGAAGCAATCGGAGACCTTGAAACACTGGAAGAGTCCGAAGCCATAAACCATATATGGAGTCGTGCTAAACGTAGTCCAGATCAAGGAAGCAGAATGCTCAAGGCGGATCGTCCTTCCGATACTATACGGGCTGAATGTCATGGCAACATTCAATTCCACTACAGCCTACCGCGCCGTATTTCGATGCGCGAAGCCGCTCGTATCCAGTCGTTCCCTGATGACTTCATTTTCGCAGCGAAGATTCGGGAAACCGAACGTCAGGTCGGAAACGCGGTTCCTCCTGTGTTGGGATGGCATATCGCTAAGGCAGTCGCGGAGTGTTTGGCGTGAAGCGAGAAGACTTTGAGGCTTTACTCGACAAGGCCGTCGAGCAGTTAAACGATGAAGTTCGCCTTAACACAATCTATCATAAGCCGCTAGAGTTTCAAGAGCACGTCTGTACTGTGTTAGCACTGGTTGCTAAGGAAGCGGACATCAATATCAGTCCGTCCTTTCATCCTCATGCGTTCCCTGACATTCGGGCGAACGGTTTTGGCGTGGAAGTCAAGACGACCAATAAAGATTCGTGGCTGAGTGTCGGAAACAGTGTATTTGAGGGAATGCGCGATGCAAGTGTAGAAGAAATATACGTTGTATTCGGGAAGATGGGCGGCTTGCCCTCTGTAAAATGGGGGCGATACGAGGAACGAATAACCCATGTGCGAATATCTCATGCACCGCGCTTTGTATTGGAAATGGATCGAGATTCCTCGCTCTTCAACAAAATGAAAATCTCCTACGACGACTTCTCGAAATTGTCGGCGGATGAGAAAATGACACACGTTCGCGAATATTCGCGTGGTCGCTTGAAAGCGGGCGAGCGTCTATGGTGGCTTGAGGACGAAAACAGTCCAGGTGTGCATCTTGAGATCACCCTGTACATGAAACTCCCGATCCTCAAGAAGATTCAACTGCGGGCACAGGGTGCTATCCTCTGCCCGCAAGTAGTCGGGGGAAGTCGGCAGAAAGAGAAGTATAACGATGTTGCCTTCTTCTTCCTGAGATACCATAACGTTTTCTGTCCGCAGACGCGCGACCTCTATTCTGCCGGAAGTGTCGCAGGTACGGAGCGCGGCGGAAACTACGTTCAACGATCATTGAAGAATATCGAAGATGCCATGATAAGTGCGGCAGACGAACTTGAGGATGAACTATTTGTCGAGTATTGGGGAGCAACTTTCCCGAAAGAAGAGCGCATAAAAGAATGGCTTCGCAGAGCGGACGAATATGCGATAGACTGGAAGCCGTCTAAACACCTTTTTCTCGACCATCAGTCAAATACTGAGGAGGATACACTGACACTCACATGAAAACACCAAATGCCAATACTCCAAGTGTGCCCGATAATCAAGACGCAATTCCTGTAAAATCCGCAGAGTACCAGAACTTCGAAAAGACTCTGAGGCACATCCTGACGATCCCCAAGACCGAACTTGACCGCCGCGTGAAAGCCGACAAAGAGCAACGGCAGAGCGCAAGTTCGCCCGATACGAAATGAATCGCCGGAGAAATCTTCTCCGGCGATTCGCCTTTGGAGTCATGCTTAGTCAGGTATATAAATGCC